>NZ_VMMD01000001.1:0-73375 GCF_013277015.1 Streptococcus sp. 1032
GAGAAGCTCTCGCTCAAGCGGTTGCCTTCCTAGCCAATGAGAAAGAGTCTGACCACACAGAAGATGAGTTGATTGAGAAACTCAAAGCTATTCTTGCTCAGTTAAGATAAGCGACATGTGAAATATCGCAGGCGACCATAGAAGTTACTATATTGCTGGATAATAACTATAGGAAAAGTTAGTCGCAAACCTGTAGTGGGAAGTTGCCAGCTTCTAGCGGGGAAGTGGTTCTGGGAACAGGACACCATCTTTTGGATGGGAATGCTTCCTCCTTTAGTACAAGTAGAAGTCTTCGATGGCAGAGTAAGATAAAGAAGAAACACGAGACAAGTAAGATAGTTCATGAAATGGAACTGAAAATTGCTGGTGTGGACTCTTGAAGGAAGTAATGGATAGAAAGAAGTTGAGAAGCGTCTTTCTATCCATCTTTCTTTAGAGTGTATGTAAGCGCTTTAAAAATAGAAAGGGTAATGGAATGGGGAAACATGAAAGTAGAAAAAACAAACCTATTTTATTAGTAGGGAATGGAATCAATAGATTATTTGCAAGCGAGCCAGAAAATGATGATTTCTTTAATGTCGACAAGTTTAGAGGTGAAAAAGAGGCGGAGAAACGTTCATTACATGCTGAGATAAGCGATTCTTTAAGTTTTCCGATGAGGATTTCAGTAAACTATGAGGGGAAAGAAGAAACTGTCGCAGAGGAACTAACTGATTTTTTGAAGGATAAGATGACGATTTCAAAAAGAAAGAAAGAGTTTCTTGAGGACTTATTAACGTTAGAAGTAGAGAATATTTTGACGACGAATTACAGCTTTGAATTTGAAAAAACAATCTGTACTAATCCATCTATTGGAAAAATCTTAAATCTATATGGATATGGGAAGGAGGGTGAAATCAGTAAAAAGGAAAAGGAGCTAGGAATTTACCAGTATATAAAATTAGGTGATCGAAAAAAACTATGGCATATACATGGAATAGCAACCAGAAAAAAGTCTATTATACTAGGACAATACTATTATGGCTATTTGCTTTCGCAGGTGATAGGATATACGTCTGAATTATTAAGGAGATGGAATTCTAAAAATGATTTTTATCATCATTCATGGATTGATTGTTTTGTAAGCAATGATGTTCATATCCTTGGTTTTGCTTTAGATTTAGCTGAAATCGATTTGTGGTGGCTACTCGCATACAAGAAGAAACATTTTGAATTTACAAAGGTATATTTTTACTCTAAAGTTGGAGACTTAGATGTTACTGTGAGAATACTCTTGTGTACATATGGCGGTATTATAAAAGAAATAAATACGGCTGACTATCATGATTTTTATAATCAAGCTATTACTGAAATAAGAAATAGGATAAAAATGGATAGAGATGTTACATAAGAAATTGTAAGAGGTCTGTTCCCTCTTGATAAAATGACTCTCATTTGACTTTTTGCACCAAAAATAGCATCATATTCGGTGCAAAGGAGGCGTGATAGATGAACTATAAGCAGGAAATAGTAAACAGGATAGAAAATTTTGAATCGAATCAAGTTTTTATAGCAAATGATTTCTTTGATATTGCAGGATATGAAACTGTTCGTAGTACATTAAATCGTCTTGTAAAAGACAAAAAGGTTACTCGCATTTTGAAAGGTATTTATTATAAACCAAAATATATAGAACTGATTGGAGAGTATGCAATGGCGTCTGTGGATGAAGTTGCTGATGCTATTGCTAGAAAATATAATTGGACCATTGCTCCATCGGGAAACACAGCCCTTAATTTACTTGGTTTATCTACGCAGGTACCAGCAAAATGGACCTATATATCAGATGGAAGGTATGCCAGTTTTAATGTTGGTAAGGCAAGGATAGAATTTAAGCATAGAAATAATGGAGATATTTCAAATATGTCAACCTTAACTGCAATGGTGATACAATCTGTCAAGGCAATGGGGAAAGAGAACATTACTTCTCAGCAGATTGACTACTTACGGAAAAAATTATCTGAAGAAGAAAAGTCAACATTACTAGCTGAAGGTAAAACTACAAGTGTCTGGGTATATAGTATTATCAAGAAAATATCAGAGGTGTAGGGATGTTTGAGGATAAATAGATTGAGAAAAATAAATCAATTTCTCAGAATGTTTTTAGAAGTCACGGTGTCTATTCTAGCTTCAATCCACTAGAAATTCCATAGATAGAAAACTACATAATCTCTACAGATAGGGCTGATCGAGTTGATGTGAGATGATTTGGCTTTCTAGGGGAATTGTGGATTGCCAAACTGTATCATTGAAATTATTGCTCAAATTTGTTATGATATAAATATGAATAAAAGTAGACTGGGACGTGGCAGACACGGGAAAAAGAGACATGTATTATTGGCTTTGATTGGTATTTTAGCAATTTCTATTTGCTTATTAGGCGGATTTATTGCTTTTAAAATGTATCAGCAAAAAAGTTTTGAGCAAAAAATTGAATCGCTCAAAAAAGAGAAAGACGATCAATTGAGTGAGGGAAATCAGAAGGAGCATTTTCGTAAGGGTCAAGCCGAAGTGATTGCCTATTATCCTCTCCAAGGGGAACAAGTGATTTCGTCTGCTAAGGAGCTGATAAATAAAGACATTAAGGACAAGCTAGAAAGTAAGGACACTCTTGTTTTCTACTATACAGAGCAAGAAGAGTCAGGTTTAAAGGGAGTCGTCAATCGTAATGTAACCAAACAAATCTATGATTTAGTTGATTTTAAGGTTGAAGAGACTGAAAAGACCAGTCTAGGAAAGGTTCACTTAACAGAAGATGGGCAACCTTTTACACTTGACCAACTGTTTTCAGATGCTAGTAAAGCTAAGGAACAGCTGATAAAAGAAATCACCTCCTTTATAGAGGATAAAAAAATAGAGCAAAACCAGAGTGACCAGATTGTAAAAAGCTTCTCTGACCAAGACTTATCTGCATGGAATTTTGATTACAAGGATAGTCAGATTATCCTTTATCCAAGTCCTGCGGTTGAAAATTTAGAAGAGATAGCCTTGCCAGTATCTGCTTTCTTTGATGTTATCCAATCTTCGTACTTACTCGAAAAAGACGCAGCCTTGTACCAGTCTTACTTTGATAAGAAACATCAAAAAGTTGTCGCTCTAACCTTTGATGATGGTCCAAATCCAGCAACGACTCCGCAGGCATTAGAGACTCTAGCTAAATATGGTGTTAAAGCCACTTTCTTTGTGCTTGGGAAAAATGTTTCTGGGAATGAGGACTTGGTGAAGAGGATAAAATCTGAAGGTCATGTTGTTGGAAACCATAGTTGGAGCCATCCGATTCTCTCGCAACTCTCTCTTGATGAAGCTAAAAAACAGATTACTGATACTGAGGATGTGCTAACTAAAGTGCTGGGTTCTAGTTCAAAACTCATGCGCCCGCCTTATGGAGCCATTACAGACGACATTCGCAATAGCCTCGATTTGAGCTTTATCATGTGGGATGTGGATAGTCTGGACTGGAAGAGTAAAAATGAAGCAGCTATTTTGACAGAAATTCAGCATCAAGTAGCTAACGGCTCTATCGTTTTGATGCATGATATTCACAGTCCGACAGTCAATGCCTTGCCAAGGGTCATTGAGTATTTGAAAAATCAAGGTTATACCTTTGTGACCATACCAGAGATGCTCAATACTCGCCTAAAACCTCATGAACTGTATTATAGTCGTGATGAATAAGCAAGAAAAAATAGGTCTGTCAGATATGTGATAGACTTATTTTTTACAAAAGATAGTACTAATTAGCAAAAAAATTATGCTATAAATGATAAAGAAAATAGAAGGAGAAGCATATGAATACCTATCAATTAAATAATGGAGTAGAAATTCCAGTTCTGGGATTTGGAACTTTTAAGGCTAAGGATGGAGAAGAAGCCTATCGTGCAGTGTTAGAAGCCTTGAAGGCTGGTTATCGTCATATTGATACGGCGGCGATTTATCAGAATGAAGAAAGTGTTGGTCAAGCAATCAAAGATAGCGGAGTTCCACGAGAGGAATTGTTCGTAACTACCAAGCTGTGGAATAGCCAACAAACCTATGAGCAAGCTTGTCAGGCTTTTGAAGAGTCTTTAGAGAAGCTAGGACTGGACTATTTAGATTTGTATTTGATTCATTGGCCGAACCCAAAACCGCTTAGAGAAAATGACCAATGGAAAATCCGAAATGCTGAGGTCTGGAGAGCGATGGAAGACCTCCATCAAGAAGGGAAAATCCGTGCTATCGGCGTTAGCAATTTTCTTCCCCATCATTTGGATGCCTTGCTTGAAACAGCAAAAATTCTTCCGGCGGTCAATCAGGTTCGCTTGGCACCAGGTGTGTATCAAGAGGAAGTCGTAGCTTACTGTCGAGAAAAAGGAATTTTGTTGGAAGCTTGGGGACCTTTTGGTCAGGGAGAACTGTTTGATAGCAAGCAAGTCCAAGAAATCGCAGCAAATCACGAAAAATCGGTTGCTCAGATAGCCTTGGCCTGGAGCTTGGCAGAAGGATTTTTACCACTTCCGAAATCTGTTACAGCCTCTCGTATTCAGGCTAATCTTGATTGTTTCGGAATTGAATTGAGTCAAGAGGAACGAGAAACTTTAAAAACGATAGCGGTTCAGTCGGGTGCTCCACGAGTTGATGATATGGATTTCTAGAAAATCATAAAAAGAATTGTACATTATTCTAATTTTTGATATAATAGTCAGCAGGAAAGAAAGTCTTATGGCGTTCTTCAAGCGAGCTTGGGATAGTGGGAGCCAAGTAGGGCAAAATAAAGAACTGGCGCTTTCTGTAGTATTTTCAAAAACAATGAAGTAATAAATTAGGGTGGAACCGCGTTTCTGACGCCCCTAGGTTAAGTCAACCTAGGATTGTCGGACGCGGTTCTTTTGCTTATTCAGTCTATTGTGTGAAAGAAAGGAGAGACGTGGAAAACCTTTATCTTGTAAAAGACGATAGTCAACTAGCTGCATTTCGTGATTTTGTAGTAAGAAATACTGAAAAGTTGAAAGATTATCAATCTTTTTTAAAGAATGAACTTGCAGTCTGTGATTTACCGCAAGCCGTTATTTGGTCAAGTTTTAATGCTGCTACACAGATTATTAGGGAAAGCGCTGTTCCAGCCTATACAAATAATAGACGAATGGTTATGACGCCTGAATTAGCTGTTTGGAAAGAGTTGTATTTGTATCAGTTGATGGACTACGAGTGTTCTCAGCAAACTCAAGCAATAGAAAGTCACTATCATTCTTTATCTGAAAATTTCCTCTTACAGATTGTAGGACATGAGTTAGCTCATTGGTCGGAGCATTTTTTAGATGATTTTGATGATTATGACTCTTATATCTGGTTCGAAGAGGGGATGGTTGAATATATTAGTCGCAAGTATTTCTTGACAGAAGAGGAATTTCAAGCGGAAAAAATTTGTAATCAATCTCTCGTAGAACTTTTTCAGAAGAAGTATGGTTGGCATTCATTGAATGATTTTGGTTCTTCGACTTATGATAAGAACTATGCAAGTATTTTTTACGAATACTGGCGTAGTTTTTTGACAATAGATAAGTTGGTAGAACATCTAGGTAGTGTATAAGCGGTCTTCGATTCTTATCATTTATGGGCAAATACAGATAAAACACTTCCCTTGTTAAATTGGTTTGTTCAGCAGAAGTTAATTGAAAAAGAAATATAAAAACTAAAGGAGTAAAAAATGTCTAAGAAAATAACATTTCACTGCGTCAGTGGCAGAGACCTCCTTACAGTCGGACTGCCCCACGCTCAGCACTAGAGTGCCTGAGCTAGACGCAGTACTAACTCGTCTTGCCTCGTATGATCGATGAGGCAGACTCGTGTCGCAAGTAATTTATAAAAAAGGAGTAAACAATGTCTAAAAAATTGACTTTCCACTGCGTCAGTGGCAGAAACCTCCTTCAGTCGGACTGCCCCACGCTCAGCACTAGAGTGCCTGAGCTAGACGCAGTACTAACTCGTCTTGCCTCGTATGATCGACGAGGCAGACTCGTGTCGCAAGTAATTTATATAAAAAGGAGTAAACAATGTCTAAGAAATTAACATTTCAAGAAATTATTTTGACTTTGCAACAATTTTGGAATGACCAAGGTTGTATGCTTATGCAGGCTTATGATAATGAAAAAGGTGCGGGAACGATGAGTCCTTACACTTTCCTTCGTGCTATCGGACCTGAGCCGTGGAATGCGGCTTATGTAGAGCCATCACGTCGTCCTGCTGACGGTCGTTATGGGGAAAACCCTAACCGTCTCTACCAACACCACCAATTCCAAGTGGTCATGAAGCCATCTCCATCAAACATCCAAGAACTGTACCTTGAGTCTTTAGAAAAATTGGGAATCAATCCTTTGGAGCACGATATTCGTTTCGTTGAAGACAACTGGGAAAATCCTTCAACTGGTTCAGCTGGTCTTGGTTGGGAAGTTTGGCTTGATGGGATGGAAATTACTCAGTTCACTTATTTCCAACAAGTCGGTGGATTGGCAACTGGCCCTGTGACTGCGGAAGTTACCTATGGTTTGGAGCGTTTGGCTTCTTACATCCAAGAAGTAGATTCTGTATATGATATTGAGTGGGCTGATGGTGTAAAATACGGAGAAATCTTCATCCAGCCTGAGTATGAGCACTCAAAATATTCATTTGAAATTTCAGATCAAGAAATGTTGCTGGAAAACTTTGATAAGTTTGAAAAAGAAGCTGGTCGTGCATTAGAAGAAGGCTTGGTGCACCCTGCCTATGACTATGTTCTCAAATGTTCACACACCTTTAACCTGCTTGATGCGCGTGGTGCCGTATCTGTAACAGAGCGTGCAGGCTATATCGCTCGTATCCGTAACTTAGCTCGTGTCGTAGCCAAAACCTTTGTCGCAGAACGCAAACGCCTAGGCTACCCACTTTTGGATGAAGAAACACGAGCTAAACTCTTAGCAGAAGACGCAGAATAGTGAGTAATACTGTGCTCTAAAATCGTTAGAGGCAAGTCGAAGACTTGCTAGAGGGATATGCACCGCCGTACTGTTATGTGGGGATTTTTGAAACCTTAGGTTCAAAAATCAGTCAGCTAAATCCACTTTGATGAGACTGTTGGAAATCTTGATCAATTTAGCATTAGATTTCCATACAGACTCACAAAGTTAGTTAGCGACGTCCCCAGTACCTAAGGTGCATATCAAAAAAGATTGAAGAAAATGTAAAGGAAAAAACATGACAAAAAACTTATTAGTAGAACTCGGTCTTGAAGAATTACCAGCCTATGTTGTCACACCAAGTGAAAAACAACTAGGCGAAAAAATGGCAGCCTTCCTCAAGGAAAACCGTCTGTCTTTTGAAGCCGTTCAAACCTTCTCAACACCACGTCGTTTGGCTGTTCGTGTAACTGGTCTTGCAGACAAACAGGCTGATTTGACAGAAGATTTCAAGGGTCCAGCAAAGAAAATTGCCTTGGATAGTGATGGAAACTTCACCAAAGCAGCTCAAGGATTTGTCCGTGGAAAAGGCTTGACTGTCGAAGATATCGAATTCCGTGAAATTAAGGGCGAAGAATATGTCTATGTCACTAAGGAAGAAATTGGTCAAGCAGTTGAAGCCATTGTTCCAGGTGTTGTAGATGTCTTGAAGTCATTGACTTTCCCTGTCAGCATGCACTGGGCTAACAACACCTTTGAATACATCCGCCCTGTTCACACTTTAACTGTTCTTTTAGATGAAGAAGAGTTTGATTTGGATTTCCTTGATATCAAGGGAGGGCGTGTGAGCCGTGGCCATCGTTTCTTGGGAAAAGAAACTAAGATTCAGTCAGCATTGAGCTATGAAGAAGATCTTCGTACACAATTTGTAATAGCAGATCCACGTGAACGAGAGCAAATGATTGTTGACCAAATCAAAGTAATCGAAACTGAGCATGGTGTACATATCGAAATTGATGCGGACTTGCTTAATGAAGTCTTGAACTTGGTTGAATACCCAACTGCCTTTATGGGAAGTTTTGATGCCAAATACCTTGAAGTTCCAGAAGAAGTTTTGGTGACTTCAATGAAAGAACACCAACGTTACTTTGTTGTTCGTGATCAAGACGGTAAACTCTTGCCAAACTTCATTTCTGTTCGTAACGGAAACGCAGAGCATTTGGAAAATGTCATCAAAGGAAATGAAAAAGTCTTGGTAGCTCGCTTGGAAGACGGAGCATTCTTCTGGCGTGAAGACCAAAAATTGGTGATTTCTGACCTTGTTGAAAAATTAAACAATGTAACCTTCCATGAGAAGATTGGTTCCCTTCGTGAACACATGATTCGTACTGGTCAGATTGCTATTCTCTTGGCAGAAAAAGCTGGTTTGTCAGCGGATGAAACGATTGACCTAGCCCGTGCAGCAGCCATTTACAAGTTTGACTTGTTGACAGGTATGGTTGGTGAATTTGACGAGCTCCAAGGAATTATGGGTGAAAAATATGCCCTTCTTGCTGGGGAAACTCCAGCGGTAGCAGCTGCTATTCGTGAACACTACATGCCTACATCAGCCGAAGGAGAACTTCCAGAGAGCAAGGTTGGAGCCATTCTAGCCATTGCAGACAAATTGGATACGATTTTGAGTTTCTTCTCAGTAGGCTTGATCCCATCAGGTTCTAATGACCCTTATGCCCTTCGTCGTGCGACCCAAGGTGTGGTTCGTATCTTGGATGCCTTTGGTTGGTACATTGCTATGGATGAGCTGATTGATAGCCTTTATGCTTTGAAATTTGACAGCTTGACTTATGAAAATAAGGCAGAAGTGATGGACTTTATCAAGGCTCGTGTTGATAAGATGATGGGTTCTACTCCAAAAGATATTAAGGAAGCAGTACTTGCAGGATCAAACTTTGTTGTGGCGGATATGTTGGAAGCAGCAAGTGCTCTTGTAGAAGCAAGCAAGGAAGAAGACTTTAAATCATCAGTTGAATCACTTTCTCGTGCCTTTAACTTGGCTGAGAAGGCAGAAGGAGTTGCTACAGTTGATTCAGCTCTCTTTGAGAATGAAGAAGAGAAAACCTTGGCAGAAGCAGTAGAATCACTCGTTTTGTCAGGGACTGCCAGTCAGCAATTGAAACAGCTCTTTGCTCTTAGCCCAGTCATTGATGCCTTCTTTGAAAATACTATGGTAATGGCTGAAGATCAGGCTATCCGTCAAAATCGTTTGGCAATCTTGTCGCAATTAACCAAGAAAGCAGCTAAACTTGCACGTTTTAACCAAATCAATACCAAATAAAATTTGTTAAACGAATTAAATCTTATCATAAAGGAGAGAAACATGGATCCGAAAAAAATTGATCGTATCAACGAGCTTGCTAAAAAGAAAAAAACAGAAGGCTTGACCTCAGAAGAAAAAGTAGAACAAGCCAAACTACGTGAGGAGTACATCGAAGGTTATCGTCGCACTGTTCGTCACCACATCGAAGGAATTAAAATTGTGGACGAAGAAGGAAACGATGTTACACCAGAAAAACTACGCCAAGCCCAACGTGAAAAAGGCTTACATGGCCGTAGTCTTGATGACCCAAATTCATAATGAGTATTCTTTCTTTTAACAAAGATAGATGAACTAATACCAAAAGACTAGCAGACACAAACTGCTAGTCTTTTGTCACTTAAAAAGGAACCATAAAGGTTCCTAAAAACTATCATTAGTAACTTGCACCGGCTGTAGCGTCTGCGCCACCACCGTGACCCCCAGCATCACCTGCATCAGAAGCTCCAGATGTAGCATCTGCGCCACCATGTCCTCCAGCAGGAGCTGCAGTATTTCCACCAACTAGACGTTGACCAGTTGTTTCCAAGTACCAATCGAGCCATGGTTGGAAATTGAAGATGATTTCATTGATTCCAGCATATGAACCATCTGGATAGTACATTGCCTTGTAGTTATGTGTATTGATAACACCTTCAGGTGTTCCCGGCACAATTGTACGGACATATTCTTGATCTCCGTTACGTAGTACACCGACAACCCATTCAACGTTTTTCATTCTTTCAGGTGGTAGGGAAGCATGTACTGTTCCTAGTCGGCTACCTGCTTGAACGCGCACACGTTTACCATACATTGTATTTGGATCTTGGTGGGCGTTATTATAGTACAAGAATTGGTTATTATCATCAGCATATGTCAACTCAAATGGCATTGCTTTCAAGAACATATCAATTTGGTTAACTGTCAAGATACCGTGGTCTAATTTAACGTAAGTATCACCAGAAACAGCTCCAACAAGCTCAGCTGCTTTTTCTACCCATTCAGGATCATCAGGGTCAACACCTTGAATGGTAGTTGCGATTGGATTTGTACAATATAAATCTTCTGGTGCAATTGGTTTTGGTTTTTTCAATTTTGAAACGACTCCCACATATTTTACAAAGTTGTCTAAACATGTTTCAAGGAAATTAACAGTTCCTTCATTTGTGATATTCCCATTAACATCAAAAGCTTCTTTGGCTTTACCAAGAAGGAATTCATTTCCTGGAAGCGTATAGGCATTGACACCTGGAGCGTCAAGAATCTTACGAAGGTGAACTTGGGCACGAGAAGTACCTTGGTCATAGTAAGAAGCTCCTACAATCATAACTGGTTTGTTTTCAAATGGATGAACTTCGTATGAAAGCCATTCAAGAACAGATTTTAGAGATGCTGAGATTGTGTGGTTGTGCTCAGGAGTAGCGATGATGACACCATCAGCACGAGTAATTTTGTTATATAAATAACGCAATTGGAAACTTTCATCCCATTTTTCGTCTTGGTTGAATATTGGAACTTCGTCAATTTCGAGAACTTCTAATTCAAATTTGAGTTTGAAGTGGCGACGGATAAATTCCAAGAGCTTACGGTTATATGATTGATCGTAGTTTGATCCTACAAGTCCAACAAATTTCATTCTTTTTGGTCTCCTATCTTACAAATTTTCCCAGTCAAAGTCTTCAGCATCTTTGCGAAGTAGGGCTTGTGCGTTGCGCAATTTTTCTGTGATTTTTACAAAGATACGGAAGTCGTCAAAAGTAGCATCCAGTTTTTTAATAACATCAAGATCTACTAGATCTCCACTTGGGTTAAAAGCTTGAAGAGAATGTGAAAGCAAGAATTCATCTGGAAGGACACTTGCTTTGATTTCTGGAGCATTCAAGATTTGGCGAAGTTGCATTTGAGCACGTGATGAACCAAGCGTACCGTAAGAAGCACCTGTAATCATGATTGGTTTGTTCAAGAGTGGGTAAATACCATAAGACAACCAAGCAAGAGCGCTCATCAAAACAGCTGGGATAGAGTGGTCGTACTCAGGAGTACCGATAATAACACCATCTGCCTCTTCAATTTTAGCAGCAATTTCCAGAATTTCAGCAGGTACTTGCTTGTCAGCTGGTTTGTTGAAGACAGGAATGTCTTTAATTTCAACAAGTTCAATTTCAGCTTTGTCAGCAAAGTGTTTTTGCATGTATTGAAGCAATTGACGGTTTGTAGAACGTTTTGAATTTGTTCCAACAATAGCAATAAGTTTTAACATGAGATTTCCTTTCTCTTTTTACATAATACGATTTTAAAACTCCATTGAAACAGTTGTCTCTATAGAGTAGGAATTCCTGAAGAACAGCTTAGGTGGCCTTTTTTATCGATGAGGATGGCTTCGATGCCCTCCAAACTTTCGACTTGCCAGAGGATAGAAGCAGGTCTTTCTCCAAAGAGTCGAGTCGTCCAGATTTCGCCATCGACTGATTTATCAGAGATGATTGTTAGACTCGCTAGTTCCGTTTCAACAGGATATCCTGTCTGGCTGTCAAAAATATGATGGTAATCTTTTCCATCGACTGTCAGGTGACGTTCATAAATGCCTGAAGTCACGACAGATTGATTGACAACAGGGATGGTCATTAAGTGATTTCCCCTCGGATTGTCTGGGTCTTGAATCCCGATTTGCCAAGGCTGATTTCCTCTTGCCTGATTTTTTCCAATGGTCAGGATATTCCCTCCCAGATTGATTAAGGCAGATGTCACTCCCTCTTCTCTCAGAAATTGGGCAACCTTATCCGCACTGTATCCTTTGGCTAAACAACCAAGATCGATCTTCATTCCTTTCTGTTTTAAAAACACAGTAGAAGTAGAAGAATCTAACTCGATAAAATGAGGATTGATTAGAGGCAGAACCGATTCAATTTCTTGAGGTTGGGCGACTTTGGCATCTGAAAAACCGATGCGCCAGGTTTGAATTAGGGGACCAATGCTGATATTGAGATAGCTAGAGGGTGCTAGGCTATGCTCTAACCCAAGTGAAATCAATTTAAACAGGTCTGGATGAACTTTGACTGGAGCTATTCCAGCTTGATGATTGATTTCCATCAACTCCGATTTCTGACTATTGGCATTGAAGCGGTATTCTAGCTCTCTGAGTAAATCAAAGGATTTTTGGAGCAAGCCATCGGCTCGCTCATCTACTAATGAAATAGTGATAGTAGTCCCCATTAGCCGTTCGGAATGTGAACTTAGAGGCAAGCTACCAACTCCTTTCTCTTATAGAAAATAAGTTGTAATATCAAGTAATTATCTAAATTGAAGCCCTTACATTTTATTTTCATGTTATTAGAATACCATAAAGTTAGACTTTTCACAAATAAAATTTGGAAAAAGTCAAGAAATATGCTCATAAAATTCATGAGGCTTGAAAACAGGATAAATGGAGAATTATTTTTGATAAAAAATCCTGAAATAATAGTAAACCACTTGTAAACGCTAACAGTAAATGTTATACTAGTAGAGTAAATTTAAAATTGAAGGTAGGAATTTTTCTATGAGTAAAATCGTTGTAGTCGGTGCTAACCACGCTGGTACAGCATGTATCAATACCATGTTGGATAATTTTGGAAATGAGAACGAAATTGTTGTATTTGACCAAAACTCTAACATCTCTTTCCTAGGATGTGGAATGGCCCTTTGGATTGGGGAACAAATTGACGGTGCTGAAGGCTTGTTCTATTCTGATAAAGAAAAATTGGAAGCTAAAGGTGCTAAGGTTTATATGAATTCACCAGTTCTTTCAATCGACTATGATAACAAAGTAGTTACAGCGGAAGTTGAAGGAAAAGAGCACAAAGAATCATACGAAAAATTGATTTTCGCTACAGGTTCTACACCAATCTTGCCACCAATCGAAGGTGTTGAAATTGTTAAAGGAAACCGCGAATTTAAAGCAACTCTTGAAAACGTACAATTCGTGAAATTGTACCAAAATGCAGAAGAAGTCATCGAAAAACTTGCTGACAAGAGCAAGCACCTAGAGCGCATCGCTGTTGTTGGTGGTGGTTATATCGGTGTTGAACTTGCTGAAGCCTTCGAGCGTCTTGGAAAAGAAGTTATCCTTGTTGATATCGTAGATACTGTCTTGAACGGTTACTATGACAAGGACTTCACACAAATGATGGCTAAGAACTTGGAAGACCACAACATCCGCTTGGCGCTTGGTCAAACAGTAAAAGCTATCCAAGGTGATGGAAAAGTAGAACGTTTGGTAACAGACAAAGAAACATTTGATGTGGATATGGTTGTTCTTGCGGTTGGTTTCCGTCCAAATACAGCTCTTGCTGATGGTAAGATTGAACTCTTCCGCAACGGTGCCTTCCTTGTAGACAAGAAACAAGAAACATCAATTCCAGGTGTATTTGCAGTTGGTGACTGTGCGACTGTCTATGATAATGCTCGTAAAGACACTAGCTACATTGCCCTTGCTTCAAATGCTGTTCGTACTGGTATTGTTGGTGCCTACAATGCTTGTGGACATGAATTGGAAGGAATCGGTGTGCAAGGTTCAAACGGTATCTCAATCTATGGTCTTCACATGGTTTCAACTGGTTTGACTCTTGAAAAAGCGAAAGCTGCAGGTTACAATGCGACTGAAACAGGCTTTAACGATCTTCAAAAACCAGAATTCATGAAACATGATAACCATGAAGTAGCAATCAAGATTGTCTTTGATAAAGATAGTCGTGAAATTCTTGGCGCTCAAATGGTATCACGTGATTCTGCTATCAGTATGGGAATCCATATGTTCTCACTTGCTATCCAAGAGCATGTTACAATTGATAAATTGGCATTGACAGACCTCTTCTTCTTGCCACACTTCAACAAACCATACAACTACATCACAATGGCTGCCCTTACAGCTGAAAAATAAAATTTGATGAGCTATCTGGCCTTAAGTTAAGGTCAGATAGTTTTTTTAGTCAATGTGTACCCATACAATTATCCATTTTTTATCTTGTGATTCCTTCTAATCTAACTTAAAATGAAATAGTAGCTACCAATACAAATGATGAGGATAAAGAAATGACTGAAAATCGTTATGAATTAAATAAAAACTTGGCACAGATGCTCAAGGGCGGTGTAATCATGGACGTTCAGAACCCTGAACAGGCCCGTATTGCAGAGGCTGCTGGTGCGGCAGCTGTGATGGCCTTGGAACGGATTCCAGCTGATATTCGTGCAGCTGGTGGCGTTTCCCGCATGAGTGATCCAAAGATGATTAAGGAAATCCAAGAAGCGGTTAGTATTCCAGTAATGGCTAAGGTCAGAATCGGGCATTTTGTGGAAGCTCAGATTTTAGAGGCTATTGAAATTGACTATATCGATGAGAGTGAAGTTCTATCGCCAGCTGACGACCGTTTCCATGTGGACAAGAAAGAATTCCAAGTTCCTTTTGTCTGTGGGGCTAAGGACTTGGGTGAAGCCTTGCGTCGTATCGCTGAAGGTGCTTCTATGATTCGTACAAAAGGAGAACCGGGGACAGGGGATATCGTCCAAGCTGTTCGTCATATGCGTATGATGAATCAGGAAATTCGCCGAATTCAAAACCTACGTGAGGACGAACTTTATGTTGCTGCCAAGGACTTGCAAGTTCCTGTAGAATTGGTTCAATATGTCCATGAACATGGGAAATTGCCAGTTGTAAACTTCGCAGCTGGAGGCGTTGCAACGCCAGCAGATGCTGCGCTGATGATGCAATTAGGGGCAGAGGGCGTCTTTGTCGGTTCAGGTATTTTTAAGTCAGGAGATCCTGTTAAACGAGCGAGTGCCATTGTCAAAGCAGTAACCAATTTCCGAAATCCTCAAATCCTAGCTCAAATCTCTGAAGATTTAGGAGAAGCCATGGTTGGTATTAATGAAAATGAAATCCAAATTCTCATGGCTGAGAGAGGAAAATAGATGAAAGTCGGAATATTGGCCTTGCAAGGTGCCTTTGCAGAACATGCAAAAGTGCTAGATCAATTAGGTGTCGAGAGTGTTGAAATCAGAAATTTAGAGGATTTTCAGCAGTATCAGAATGGTTTGTCGGGTTTGATATTACCTGGTGGTGAGTCTACAACCATGGGCAAGCTCTTACGAGACCAGGACATGCTGATTCCCATTCGAGAAGCCATTCTTTCTGGATTACCAGTATTTGGAACCTGCGCGGGCTTAATTTTGCTGGCTAGGGAAATCACTTCTCAGGACGAGAGTCATCTTGGAACCATGGATATGGTGGTCGAGCGCAATGCCTATGGGCGCCAATTAGGAAGTTTCTACACGGAAGCAGAATGTAAGGGAGTCGGTCAGATTCCAATGACCTTTATCCGTGGTCCGATTATCAGTAGTGTTGGAGTGGGTGTAGAAATTCTAGCAAGAGTTGATAATCAAATCGTTGCAGCCCAAGAAAAAAATATGCTGGTAACTTCTTTTCATCCAGAATTGACTGATGATGTGCGCTTGCACCAGTATTTTATTAATATGTGTAAAGAAAAAAGTTGAGATTGAATTTCTCAACTTTTTTACATGTAATAAACAATGGCGATGTATTGGAGTGCGGACGCAGCTAGGATAAAGAGATGCCAAATCATGTGGAAATAAGGTTTTTTCTTGGCATAAAATCCAGCTCCAACTGTATAAGAAAGTCCGCCAGTTACCATGAGGCTCCAAAAGATTGGTGTTGTTTGACTGATAATGGCAGGAATGATAGCCAGAACCAACCAGCCCATAATCAGGTAAAGAGCAAGGCTGAATTTCTCATTGACCTTTTTAGCAAAGATTTTATAGAGAATACCAAAGATGGTCGTTCCCCATTGGATGGCAATAATTAGATAGCCAAACCAGTTATTCATCAAGGTTAAGACGACTGGCGTATAAGAGCCTGCGATAGCCACATAAATCATCGAATGGTCGATGATTCTCAAGACGTATTTGTGGGTTGAACCGTAGGCCATAGAGTGGTAAATGGTGGATGATAGGAACATGAGAAAGAGACTGATGACGAAAATGGAAACGCCGATAGAGGATAAAAATCCGTGTGCTTCATAACTATAGGTGGATGAAATAGGGAGCAAGATGAGCATGATGACTGCCCCCACAGCATGGGTCACGCTATTAGCAATCTCCTCTCCAAAACTGAGTTGTTTGCTGAGTTTAAGACTAGTGTTCATCGGCTTACCTCCTCTTGAGTATGATGGATTAAGTCTAGAGTTTGATGATAGAGTTTAACTGTTTGGCAGCTACTTTGGATAATAGGGTTTGCTGGGTCAATCTCTTGGTTCATGTAATCTACAAAGGCGTCGTAGAGTTGCTCTGAACTAGCCTGACTTTGTAGAGTATTCAGTGTCTGGGCTATTTCTTGAATAGAAAATACAGACTTGAGGGTTGTGATAGCAATCAGACGGGCAATCTGTTGGCGTTGGTATTTTTTCTTGTCAGGCTTTGTAAGATAACCATGTTTGACATAGTTATTGACCATGGATGCTGTTAGCCCCTTATCTTTATCTGGAGAGACAGGAGCGCAGACCTGATTGACATAGAGCAAAACCTGGTCCAGATAGAGGTCAATGTTTGGAATTTCTGCCCATTTTGGGTAGGAAAAGGTAGTTTTCATTTTAAACTCCTTATAATCTAGTTTTAATAACTAGATTATAAAATAATAAAAACAGAAAGTCAAGTTTTAACTGCTTGTGAAAAGGCTTGAATTATGCTATGATGGGAGAAACTAGTCAGAAATGAGGAGAAAAGATGGAGATTCGTTTAGCTTTTCCAAATGAAGTAGATACCATCATGCAGGTGATGGAGGAAGCCAAGAAATGTTTAGCAGATGCTGGTAGTGACCAGTGGCAAAATGGTTATCCAAATGCGGACATTATTATCGATGATATTATCTCAGGTCAAGCCTACGTAGCCTTGGAAGAGGGAGAACTACTAGCCTATGCAGCTGTGACCAAAAGTCCAGAGGCAGCCTATGAAGCTATTTATGAAGGAAAATGGCAAGCTGGAGAGTCAGAGTACCTAGTCTTTCACCGTATTGCTGTGGCAGCAGATGTGCAGGGACAAGGAGTTGCTCAAACCTTCTTAGAGGGCTTGATTGAAGGATTTGATTATCTAGATTTTCGCTCAGATACGCATGTTGCAAACAAGGTCATGCAACATATTTTTGCAAAACTTGGTTTTAGACAAGTTGGTAAGGTGCCGGTTGATGGCGAACGCCTGGCCTATCAAAAATTGAAGAAATAATGAAAAAGAAGTACGCAAAAATGCTCTACTTTTCGCCAATAGGAACCTTGTCTTTGGTTGCCGACGAGCAATATCTGTATGGCGTTTGGGTGCAGGAGCAGAAGCATTTTGAGAGGGGACTAGGAGATGAGACGATAGAAGCAGTTGTTAGTCATCCCATTTTAGACCCAGTTATTGCTTGCTTAGATGCTTACTTTAAAGGCAAGTCTCAGGATTTATCCGACTTGCCCTTGGCTCCAATCGGAACGGATTTTGAAAAGCGAGTTTGGTCCTATTTACAGGAAATTCCTTATGGTCATACAGTGACCTATGGACAAATAGCCCAAGAGCTACAAGTGGATTCTGCTCAAGCAATTGGCGGAGCGGTGGGACGCAATCCGTGGTCTGTTCTAGTACCTTGTCATCGTGTGCTGGGAGCAGGCAAGCGTCTGACAGGTTATGCTGCAGGAGTGGAAAAGAAAGCCTGGCTCTTGGATTATGAAGGCGTAGATTTTAAAGATATAAATAATAGAAAGTGAAAGACATGTTAGAATTTATCGAATACCCAAAATGTTCAACTTGTAAAAAAGCAAAACAAGAATTAAACCAACTCGGTGTGGACTACAAAGCCGTCCATATCGTGGAAGAAACACCTAGTCAAGAAGTCATTTTAAACTGGCTAGAGACTTCAGGTTTTGAGTTGAAGCAATTTTTCAACACCAGTGGGATCAAATACCGTGAATTAGGGCTGAAAGATAAGGTAGGAAGCCTGTCAAACCAAGAAGCAGCTGAGTTACTAGCAAGCGACGGTATGTTGTTAAAACGGCCCATTTTAGTAGAAAACGGGACTGTTAAGCAAATCGGTTATCGAAAAGCTTATGAAGAATTGGGATTGAAATAGTTTTTACTTATCTCTTTGATAGATAAAATATATAACCTCCCTGTTTCAAAGTATGATAAACTAGTAGGTAGACAAAGTCTGTATCTGACCGTAGCAAATAATTTCATTGACGGCAGAAGTATGGTAGAATGAATCATTATCAGGAGAGGATGTTTTTATGAATGTTACAACGATTTTAGCATCAGATTGGTACCAAAACTTGATGCAATTGATTCCGGATGGCAAGCTGTTTAGCCTGCGTTCGGTCTTTGATGGGATTCCAAGAATTGTCCAACAACTTCCAACAACGATTATGTTGACAATTGGTGGTGCCTTTTTTGGCTTGGTTTTGGCGCTTCTTTTTGCCATTGTGAAAATCAATCGTGTCAAGATTTTATATCCCTTGCAGGCCTTCTTCGTTAGTTTCTTAAAAGGGACACCGATTTTGGTGCAACTCATGTTGACCTACTACGGAATTCCTTTGGTTTTGAAAGCCCTCAATCAGCAATGGGGAACTGGTCTCAATATCAATGCCATTCCAGCTGCTGCTTTTGCCATTGTTGCCTTTGCCTTTAATGAGGCAGCTTATGCTAGTGAAACCATTCGTGCAGCCATTCTCTCAGTCAATCCTGGTGAGATTGAGGCGGCACGCAGTCTGGGCATGACCCGAGCACAAGTTTATCGTCGCGTGATTATTCCAAATGCGGCCGTTGTGGCGACTCCAACCTTAATCAATTCCCTAATCGGCTTGACCAAGGGAACTTCCCTAGCCTTTAGTGCGGGTGTTGTGGAAGTATTTGCCCAAGCTCAGATTTTGGGTGGTGCCGATTATCGTTACTTTGAACGCTTTATCTCCGTTGCCCTTGTTTATTGGGTAGTCAATATCGGAATTGAAAGCCTCGGTCGTTTCATCGAGAGAAAAATGGCTATTTCTGCACCCGATACAGTGCAAACAGATGTGAAAGGAGACCTTCGTTAATGATTAAGATTTCGAATTTAAGCAAATCCTTTTCAGGACAGACTGTCTTGGATCATCTGAACTTGGATATTCAAAAAGGGGAAGTTGTAGCCTTGATTGGTTCTTCAGGAGCTGGAAAATCAACTTTCCTTCGCAGTCTCAATTATCTTGAAACACCTGACAGTGGCTCTATTCAGATTGATGATTTCTCAGTTGATTTTTCTAAGATTACTCAAGAAGAAATACTTGCCCTACGCCGTAAGCTGTCCATGGTTTTCCAACAGTTTAATTTGTTTGAACGCCGAACAGCACTTGATAATGTGAAAGAAGGCTTGGTTGTTGTTAAGAAATTATCCGACCAAGAAGCGACTAAGATTGCCAAGGAAGAGTTGGCTAAGGTTGGGCTTTCGGACCGTGAAAACCATTATCCTCGCCATTTATCAGGTGGACAGAAGCAACGGGTTGCCTTGGCGCGTGCGCTTGCTATGAAACCAGATGTCTTGCTCTTAGATGAACCAACTTCAGCCCTTGACCCAGAATTGGTCGGTGAAGTAGAGAAGTCTATTGCAGATGCTGCTAAGTCAGGTCAGACCATGATTTTGGTCAGTCATGACATGTCCTTTGTAGCCCAAGTAGCTGATAAGATTCTCTTCTTAGATAAGGGGAAAATCATTGAGTCTGGAACACCGGATGAGATTATCCACCATCCTAAAGAAGAGCGGACAAAAGAATTCTTTGCTAGTTACAAACGGACTTATATTTGATATAATAGATAAAGGAAAACTCAGTTAGCTGGACTAGCTGAGTTTACTCTTTAAAAAAGATAGAAATGAGAGAAATCATGCTACTGCAACTATTTTCTTTATATTTCGAGAGTTTGATCTTGACCACCATCCTCGTCCTGATTTTTTTAGGGATTTGGATTGGACTAAGAGCCATGTCGGGAGTTGATAAGACAGCCAAGGCTCGCCAAGCCCATCTCTATGATATGATTATGATTGGAGTCTTGGTTGTTCCAGTATTATCCTTTGCGGTTATGAGTTTAATTCTTGTTTTCGAAGCATAATCCTTGCATGATTGACAAGAAAGAGTTAGAATAAAGATAGTTACAACAAGAAAGAAGGAAACTATATGTACGATACTATTATTATCGGTGCTGGACCTGCAGGGATGACTGCAGCCTTATACGCTGCTCGAAGCAATCTGAAAGTAGCCTTGATTGAAGGTGGTTTACCAGGTGGTCAGATGAATAATACATCTGATATTGAAAATTACCCAGGATACGCTAATATTAGTGGGCCAGAATTGGCAGAAAAGATGTTTGAACCGCTTGAAAATCTTGGTGTTGAGCACATTTATGGCTATGTTGAAAATGTCGAAGATCATGGTGATTTTAAGAAAGTGATGACTGATGACCAAACATATGAAACACGTACAGTTATCGTAGCAACTGGTTCTAAACACCGTCCTTTGGGAGTACCTGGAGAAGAAGAACTGAACAGCCGTGGTGTTTCTTATTGTGCCGTATGTGATGGTGCTTTCTTCCGTGACCAAGATTTGTTGGTAGTTGGTGGTGGAGATTCAGCTGTTGAAGAAGCCCTCTTCTTGACTCGTTTTGCCAAGACTGTTACCATTGTTCACCGTCGTGACCAACTTCGTGCTCAAAAGGTTTTACAAGACCGCGCCTTTGCGAATGAGAAAATCAGCTTTATCTGGGATTCTGTAGTTAAGGAAATCAAAGGTGAAAACCGAGTAGAATCTGTCGTATTTGAAAATGTGAAAACAGGTCAAGTGACAGAACAAGCCTTCGGTGGCGTCTTTATCTATGTTGGATTGGACCCTCTTAGCGATTTTGTTAAAGAATTGAATATCCAAGATCAGGCTGGCTGGATTGTGACAGATAACCACATGAAAACTGCAGTTGACGGTATTTTTGCAGTTGGAGATGTTCGCTTGAAAGACCTTCGCCAAGTAACAACAGCAGTTGGAGATGGGGCCATCGCCGGTCAAGAAGTTTACAAGTTTATCACCGAACATAGTTAATCATAAAAAAAGTTTCCAATCAGATGACTGGAAACTTTTTTATAGTCTATTTCGGAAAACTTCGTACATGAGAATGGCTGCAGCAACACTGGCATTGAGACTTTGAACATGTCCATTCATCGGAATGGTAATCATCTCATCAACCTGTTTTTTGATGTTGCTAGAGATGCCTTTTCCTTCATTTCCGATGATGAGGGCAATTTTCCCTTTTGTATTCCACTTGTGGCAAGGAGTCCCATTCATATCTGTTCCAAAGGTCCAGAAGCCTTCATCCTTGAGTTTATCTAAGGTTTGACTGAGGTTGGTTACTCGGGCAATCGGAACGTGTTCAATAGCACCTGTGGCCGTTTTGGCAACGACAGGAGTTACTCCCACAGCACGGTGCTTGGGAATGATGACACCTGAAACATTGGTCGCATCAGCGGTTCTTAAGATGGAGCCTAAGTTGTGAGGATCAGTTAACCCGTCCAGAATTAATAGCAAAGGATTTTCTTCTTGGCGTGTTTTGGCAAGGATGTGATTCAGCTCGCTATAGGCAAATTCAGACACTCGTAGAACAAAACCTTGGTGGACAGCACCTTCAGTCATCTCAGAGAGGGATTTTTTTGAAGTCCAAGAAATGGATACCTTCTTTTCTGTAGCTAGTTCCTTGACTTTCTCAACGTTCTTACCTCGGAGATCTTCTTGGAGGTAGAGTTTGTTTCCAGTGTTTGCAAGGAGGGCTTCGGTAACGGCGTGGACGCCATAGACAATATCATTTGTTTTCATGCCTCTATTATAACACAAAACCCCGTCTTGCAACGTGATTTTCTTTATTCTAGAATTAGTAAACCATCTTTAACTGCAAATGGGTCTTTTTCATTGATGCGATCGTAAAACATGATTCCGTTAATGTGGTCAATTTCATGCTGAACAACGATGGAGTTGTAGCCTTTGAGCTTGATACGGTGTTTTTCGCCATCCTTGTCAAAGTAGTCAACAGTAACGCGAGCATGGCGAACAACATAGCCAGGCACGTTGCGGTCAACAGAGAGGCAACCTTCTCCTTCACCAAGAGCAGCGTCTTGAACAGAGTGAGAGACGATTTTGGGATTGTACATAATGGCTTGCAAATCGTAGGCTTCCTCTGGAGTTTCACCTTCTTCAACAATATTAGGTACCAAAACAGCGATAATGCGTTTTGAGATATCTAACTGGGGAGCAGCCAGTCCAACCCCCCCGCGTAACCCCATCTTTTCAGCCATGACAGGATCTTGGGAATGTTTGAGGAATTGCATCATCTTTTCGCCAAGGATGATTTCCTGGTCAGACAAGGGAAAAGTGACTTCCTCAGCAACCGCGCGTAGAGTAGGATTCCCTTCGCGGATAATATCGTTCATATCAATTAAGTGAGCAGCTTTTGTAATACGTTCTATAGCAGACATTTTCTCTCCTTTCATTACCTCTACATGATAACACAAAATGACAAGGATTGAAAGTATTATAGCCTTTAGGATTTATAGAAAATAGATAGGATGTTCAATTCAATTGTGAAAGAAATACTTATCTGTGATATAATAAAAAGAAAAGGCTTGCATAAGAAAGTAGGGAGAATGAAGATGCAAAGAAGACAAGATAGAAATCAGGGTGGTTTAGCTTTTCGTTTTATGAAGGGCTTGGTAAACTTTTTTAGGAGTTATCGCAAGTGGAGCAATAAAGGATTTGTGGCGGTACTCTTGCTAGCAGTTGCTTTATCAATGGGCTTGGTCTTGTTGTTTGAAAGTTTCCAAGGCATGCCTCTGACCAGTCAAAAACGAGATACTATTTCTCAAGAGGGGACTAAGCAAAAGTCTCAGGAGCAGGAAGAGGAAAAAACTGCCAGAATTATGGCCAACGGAGATTTGCTCTACCACGATGGACTTTTCTTTTCAGCTAAAAAAGAAGACGGTACCTATGACTTTCATGAGAATTTTGAGTATGTGACGCCTTGGCTCAAGCAAGCAGATTTAGCTATTGGTGATTTTGAAGGAACCATCAATAAGGATCATTATTTAGCGGGTTATCCTCTCTTTAATGCTCCTGCTGAAGTTATGGATGCCATTAAGGATGCAGGTTATCATGTGCTGGATTTAGCTCATAATCATATTTTGGATTCGCAAATTGAGGGAGTTATTTCAACGGCCGATATTATTGAGAAAGCTGGAATCACTCCAATCGGAGTTTATACGCATGAACCACGTGATCAGGCTCCGCTGGTCATTAAGGAAGTGAATGGTATCAAGGTTGCTCTTTTGGCCTATTCCTATGGTTTCAATGGAATTGAGCAGTATATTTCTCAGGAAGACTATAATCGTTATCTTTCAGATTTAAACGAAGATAAGATGAAGGATGAAATTGAACGGGCAGAGAAGGAAGCAGATATCACCATTATCATGCCTCAGATGGGTGTGGAGTATCGCTTGGAACCAACTGAAGAACAAAAAGCTCTTTATCACAAGATGATTGATTGGGGAGCGGATATTATCTTTGGAGGGCATCCTCACGTTGTGGAACCATCTGAAACGGTTGAAAAAGATGGAGAAAAGAAACTTATTATCTATTCAATGGGGAACTTCATTTCCAATCAACGGATTGAATCTATGGGAGATGAAGAGAATGCTAAGTGGACTGAACGTGGCGTTCTCATGGACGTGACCATTAAGAAGAAGGATGGAAAAATAACTATCGGAACAGCTAAAGCTCATCCTACTTGGGTCAATCGAACACCAAAGGGAACTTTTTCACCAGAAGGATATCCCCTATATCATTATCAAACCTATATCTTGGAAGATTTTATCGAGGGTGGCAGTCATCGTGACCAATTAGATGAAGCGACTAAGGAACGAATTGATACAGCCTATAAAGAAATGAACGAACATGTGGGATTGAAGTGGGACTAGCTTGAATCCAAAGGAAAGTAAATGATGATTAAAGTAATTGCGACAGATATGGATGGGACCTTACTGGATGCTAGAGGCCAGCTTGATATCCCACGATTGGAAAAGATTTTAGATCAGTTGGATCAAAGGGGGATTCGTTTTGTCATCGCGACGGGCAATGAAATTCACCGCATGAGGCAACTATTGGAGCACTTGGTGGATCGAGTGGTTCTGGTTGTTGCTAATGGTGCTCGTATTTTTGAAAACAATGAACTGATTCAGGCCCAGACTTGGGATGATGCCATTGTTGATAAGGCTTTGGCTCATTTCAAGGATCGAGCGTGTCAGGACCAGTTTGTTGTAACGGGGATGAAGGGTGGTTTCGTCAAAGAAGGTACGATTTTTACAGACCTTGAAAGTTTTATGACTCCAGAAATGATTGAAAAATTCTACCAACGGATGCAATTTGTGGATGAATTAACCTCTGACCTCTTTGGTGGTGTGCTCAAGATGAGTATGGTTGTTGGTGAGGAACGTTTGAGTTCGGTTTTGGAAGAAATCAATGACCTCTTTGATGACCGTATTCGGGCTGTATCGAGTGGCTATGGTTGCATTGATATCCTTCAAGCTGGGATTCATAAAGCATGGGGCTTGGAAGAATTACTCAAGCGCTGGTACTTGAATCCTCAACAAATCATGGCTTTTGGTGACAGTGAAAATGATGTTGAAATGCTTGAAATGGCTGGAATTGCCTATGCGATGGAAAATGCTGATGACAAGGCCAAAGCTATGGCGACTGCTCTAGCGCCAGCCAACAGCCAAGGAGGAGTTTACCAAGTCTTGGAAAACTGGTTAGAAAAAGGAGAATGAAGTGGCAGTACAGTTATTAGAAAATTGGCTCCTAAAGGAACAAGGCAAAATTCAAACCAAGTATCGTCACTTAAATCAGGTTTCCATTGTAGAGCCCGATATTCTCTTTATTGGGGACTCCATTGTCGAATATTATCCTCTACAGGAATTATTTGGGACTTCGAAGACGATTGTCAATCGAGGCATTCGAGGTTATCAGACAGGGCTGTTATTAGAAAATCTAGATGCGCATCTGTACGGTGGAGCAGTAGATAAAATTGTCCTTTTAATTGGGACAAATGATATCGGAAAAGATGTGCCTGTGAATGAGGCTCTCAATAATCTCGAAGCTATCATACAATCCATTGCTCGCGATTATCCATTGACAGAGATGAAATTGCTTTCCATTTTGCCAGTCAATGAGGGAGAGGAGTACAAGCAGACTGTCTATATCCGCACAAATGAAAAAATTCAGGAGTGGAATCAAGCCTATCAAGAGCTTGCTTCTGCCTATATGCAGGTAGAATTTGTGCCAGTTTTTGATAGTTTGATAGACCAAGCAGGCCAACTCA
This sequence comes from Streptococcus sp. 1032, assembly GCF_013277015.1. Lineage (NCBI taxonomy): Bacteria > Bacillati > Bacillota > Bacilli > Lactobacillales > Streptococcaceae > Streptococcus > Streptococcus sp. 1032. The sequence goes on from NZ_VMMD01000001.1 coordinate 25,747, forward strand.
AAAAAGACTATACAACTGATGGGCTGCACCTCAGTGTTGCTGGTTATCAGGTTTTGACAAAAACCTTGAAAGACTATCTTTACTAAATAGCTAAATAATGTTAAATTTGAGCATAATATCTTGTAAAAAATTCTAAAATCCTTTAAAATAAAAAGTGACGGAGGAATTTATGAATGTAAATCAGATTGTACGGATTATTCCTACTTTAAAAGTTAATAATAGAAAATTAAATGAAACATTTTATATTGAAACCCTTGGCATGAAGGCCTTGTTAGAAGAATCAGCCTTTCTGTCACTAGGCGACCAAACAGGTCTTGAAAAGCTGGTTTTAGAAGAAGCTCCAAGTATGCGCACTCGTAAGGTAGAGGGAAGAAAAAAACTAGCTAGATTGATTGTCAAGGTGGAAAATCCCTTAGAAATCGAGGCCTTATTAACTAAAACAGATTCGATTCATCGATTATATAAAGGTCAAAATGGCTACGCTTTTGAAATTTACTCTCCAGAAGATGATTTGGTTTTGATCCATGCAGAAAATGATAGAGAAAGTCTAGTCGAAGTAGTAGAAAAACCTGAATTTCAAACAGATCTGGAGTCAATTTCTTTAAGTAAATTTGAGATTTCTATGGAATTACACCTCCCAATGGATGTAGATAGTTTCTTGGAACTATCTGAAATTGGGGAATCCCTTGATTTTATTCCAACTCAGGGGCAGGATTTGACTGTGGACAATACGGTTACTTGGGACTTATCTATGCTCAAGTTCTTGGTTAATGAATTAGACATAGCAAGTCTGCGCCAGAAATTTGAGTCTACCGAATATTTTATTCCTAAGTCTGAAAAATTCTTCCTTGGAAAAGATAGAAATAATGTTGAATTGTGGTTTGAAGAAGTATGAAGTGGACCAAGATTATTAAAAAAATAGAAGAACAAATCGAGGCAGGGATTTATCCCGGAGCCTCTTTTGCATATTTTAAGGACAATCAATGGACGGAGTTCTATTTAGGCCAGAGTGATCCAGAGCGTGGCTTGCAGACTGAGGCAGGACTAGTTTATGACCTAGCTAGTGTCAGCAAGGTTGTTGGGGTTGGTACCGTTTTTACCTTCTTGTGGGAAAACGGTCAATTAGATATTGACAGACCGGTAATAGATTTTTTAACTGAGAGTGATTATCCAGACATTACTATTCGCCAGCTCTTAACTCACGCAACAGATCTTGATCCGTTTATTCCCAATCGAGACCTTTTAACAGCTTCTGAATTAAAGGAAGCGATGTTTCATCTCAATAGACGAAGTCAGCCAGCCTTTCTTTATTCGGATGTCCATTTTTTGCTGTTAGGTTTTATCTTGGAAAGAATCTTTAATCAAGATCTGGATGTGATTTTGCAGGAGCAAGTTTGGAAACCTTGGAAAATGAAGGAAACCCAGTTTGGACCTGTTGAGCTTGCTGTTCCAACAGTTAGAGGTGTAGAGGCAGGCATAGTGCATGATCCTAAGGCTCGTCTTTTGGGCAGACATGCAGGTAGTGCTGGTTTGTTTTCGACTGTAAAGGATTTACAAATCTTTTTAGAACACTATTTAACAGATGATTTTGCAAGAGATTTGAGTAAAAATTTTTCACTTTTGGATGACAAGGAACGTTCTTTAGCATGGAATTTGGAAGGAGAATGGCTAGACCATACGGGCTATACGGGTACCTTTATCATGTGGAATCGTCAGAAGCAAGAAGCGGCCATTTTCCTATCGAATCGTACCTATGAAAAGGATGAGAGGGCTCAGTGGATTGTAGACCGTAATCAAGTGATGGACTTGATTCGTAAAGAAGAGTAAGGAGAGACATGTCAAATAGTTTAAAAGGGACTTTACTAACAGTTGTGGCTGGTATTGCTTGGGGCTTGTCAGGAACGAGTGGCCAATATCTGATGGCACACGGAATTTCGGCTCTGGTTTTGACCAACTTGCGTCTTTTAATCGCTGGTGGAATTCTCATGCTCTTAGCTTATGCTACTGCAAAGGATAGAATGCTGGCCTTTTTAAAGGATAGAAAAAGTTTGCTGTCTCTTCTTATTTTTGCTCTAATTGGTCTATTCCTCAATCAATTTGCCTATCTAACTGCTATTCAGGAGACCAATGCAGGAACCGCAACAGTGCTTCAGTATGTTTGTCCTGTCGGGATTTTGATTTATAGCTGTATCAAGGATAAGGTGGCGCCAACACTGGGAGAGATTGTTTCTATCATATTAGCCATTGGAGGAACCTTCCTGATCGCCACTCATGGGCAGTTAGACCAGTTATCTATGACACCTTCTGGCTTATTCTGGGGGCTCTTTTCTGCTCTGACTTACGCCATGTATATCATTTTGCCCATAGCCTTGATTAAGAAGTGGGGGAGCAGTTTGGTCATTGGTGTGGGAATGGTCATAGCAGGTTTGGTCGCCCTTCCTTTTACAGGGGTTCTACAGGCCGCTATCCCGACTAGTCTTGATTTTCTCCTTGCTTTTGCGGGCATTATCCTTATCGGGACTGTCTTTGCCTATACAGCTTTCCTTAAAGGAGCCAGTCTGATTGGGCCGGTCAAGTCAAGTTTGTTGGCTTCAATTGAGCCAATTTCGGCTGTATTCTTTGCCTTTCTAATCATGAATGAACAATTTTATCCTATTGATTTTCTTGGCATGGCAATGATTTTAATTGCAGTAACACTGATTTCTTTGAAAGATTTACTCTTAGAAAAATAAAAAAGACTCTTTGTCCGTGACAGAGAGTTTTTGCCTAGTAATCTAATTATTTTCAAGATAAAATTCAAAACGTTCGCCTACATATTGACTTTTTACGTATTCAAAAGCTGTCCCGTCTTCTAGGTAGGAAACCTGAGTCAAACCAAGAATAGCATGTCCTTTTTCAACTTCCAAATAGTGGGCAATTTTTTCTTTAGCAAGGCGAGCATAGATGGTCTGCTGTGATTTACCAATACGGTAGCCATGTTTTTGCAAGGTTTGGAAGAAATGACTGGTGATTTCTTCTTTTTTAAAGTCCTTAATGAATTTTTCAGGAATAGAAGCAACTTCATAAACCAGAGGAACTTGGTCGGCATAGCGAACACGTTCCATTCGGATAATATTCTCCGTTGGAGAAATTCCTAGCTTGGCAACTTCCTGTTCATTAGGAATAGTTTTTCTGTAGGAAATGAGCTGGCTAGAGGGAACTTTACCTTGGGACTTAACAATTTCAGTAAAACTGGTTGTCCCTCGCATCTTCTCTTGTACTCGAGTACTGGAAACAAAGGTGCCGCTTCCTACACGACGCTCTAAAACGCCTTCTTCGACTAATAGAGATACAGCTTGGCGAAGGGTCATACGACTGACCGCAAACTGCTCTGCTAAATCTCGTTCACTGGGAAGTCTCTCACCAATAGCCCAACGGTGCTCGTCAATATCCTTTTTAATCTGATCATGGATTTTCATATAAGCGGGTAGCATATTTTCACTTCATTTCTATCTTTTCTCTATTGTACCTTAATAAACAAGAAAAAGTCAATCTTCGCCTTGTTTAGTTGGTAATTCGACCTTATTTGTGATAGAATATTGGAAAAGATATTTCTTTTGAGAAAGGAAAAAGATGAGCAACATTTCAACTGATTTGCAAGATGTAGAAAAAATCATCGTATTGGACTATGGTAGCCAATACAACCAGCTGATTTCACGCCGTATCCGTGAGATTGGCGTTTTTTCAGAACTAAAGAGCCATAAAATTTCAGCTGCTGAGGTTCGTGAAATCAATCCTGTAGGAATTATTCTATCAGGTGGTCCAAACTCTGTATATGAAGATGGTTCATTTGATATTGACCCAGAAATCTTCGAACTCGGAATTCCTATTTTGGGAATCTGTTACGGTATGCAGTTATTGACCCATAAACTTGGAGGAAAAGTTGTTCCTGCAGGTGATGCTGGAAATCGTGAATACGGTCAATCAACCCTAACACACACACCATCAGCTCTTTTTGAATCAACACCAGACGAGCAGACTGTTTTAATGAGCCATGGTGATGCGGTTACTGAGATTCCTGCTGACTTTGTTCGTACTGGAACATCAGCTGATTGCCCATATGCAGCCATTGAAAACCCAGATAAACACATTTACGGTATCCAATTCCACCCAGAAGTTCGTCATTCTGTATACGGAAATGATATCCTTCGTAACTTTGCCCTTAACATCTGTAAGGCTAAAGGCGACTGGTCAATGGATAACTTCATTGATATGCAGATCCAAAAAATTCGTGAAACCGTCGGTGATAAACGTGTCCTTCTTGGCCTTTCAGGTGGGGTTGACTCATCTGTCGTTGGGATTCTTCTCCAAAAGGCTATTGGCGATCAATTGATCTGTATCTTCGTAGACCACGGTCTTCTTCGTAAAGGAGAAGCGGACCAAGTTATGGACATGCTTGGTGGTAAGTTTGGTTTGAATATCGTCAAAGCAGACGCTGCTAAACGTTTCCTTGATAAACTTGCTGGCGTTTCTGACCCTGAACAAAAGCGTAAAATCATTGGTAATGAGTTTGTCTATGTATTCGATGACGAAGCAAGCAAGCTCAAAGATGTGAAATTCCTTGCTCAAGGTACGCTTTACACCGACGTGATTGAGTCTGGTACAGATACAGCCCAAACTATCAAGTCACACCACAACGTGGGTGGTCTTCCAGAAGACATGCAATTTGAACTGATTGAACCACTCAACACTCTTTATAAAGACGAAGTTCGTGCCCTTGGTACAGAGCTTGGTATGCCAGACCACATCGTATGGCGCCAACCATTCCCAGGACCAGGACTTGCGATCCGTGTCATGGGTGAAATTACTGAAGAGAAGCTAGAAACTGTTCGTGAATCAGATGCTATCCTTCGTGAAGAAATTGCTAAAGCAGGTCTTGACCGTGATATCTGGCAATACTTCACTGTTAACACAGGCGTTCGTTCAGTTGGTGTTATGGGTGACGGTCGTACGTACGACTACACGATTGCAATCCGTGCCATCACCTCTATTGATGGTATGACTGCTGACTTTGCCAAAATTCCTTGGGAAGTCCTTCAAAAAATCTCAGTACGTATCGTAAACGAAGTGGACCACGTTAACCGCATCGTCTACGATATTACAAGTAAACCACCTGCAACAGTTGAGTGGGAATAAGAAAAATTACAATAAAAAGGCTTTGAAATCAATGTTTCAGAGCCTTTAATTAAATAATCGCAAACAATTCGCAAACAAAGGAGCTGAGTAAATGACACCTTATACAGATAAAATAATTGATACTATTGCTAAGTATTTACCAAAAAATGAAAATGAATGGGAACTCGTTGGTTTTATAAACAAAAAGAAGGAAATCTACACGTTTGGGAGTGATTCAAAGATTATAGGTAGATTGTTTGAAGTTATAGCTTTTGAAGCATTGCAACGTTCAGCCAATGAATTGGGCTATACTTTACATGAATCTGAAAAACAAACTGTATACCCTGATTTTTATTTTAAAAAGCAAGATGGGCGAAAAATTGCCATCGATATAAAAACTACTTACAGAAGAAGCGAAAATACGAAATTTGGCTTTACTGGAGGTAGTTTTACAAGTTTTATGAGAAATGGAACAAAGAATATTGTAGGTCATTACTCTGATTATGACGGTCATTATATTTTAGGTGTTGTCTATACTCGAGAGACGAAACCAACTACTGGAAAAGTTAATTTTGAGAAATTAGATTCTATAATTCCTGCATATAAAAATATAGAAATGTTTGTTCAAGAAAAGTATAGAATATGTGGTGATAAGAAAGGTAGTGGAAACACTGATAATATTGGAACAATTACTTCAACATCCATTAATCCTTTTGATTATGGTGCAGGCCCTTTCTCCGTTTTAGGAGATGATGTGTTTAACGATTATTGGAAACATTACCCAAGATATACTGATACCCAAAAGGTAAAACAATCTTTATATAATAATCTTGAAGGATATTTTGAGTGGATTGCTAAAACTGATAAAACTAAATCGTTAGAATTAAAGAAACTGTATTCTAATTATTTAATTCAATATGATAAAACATTTAATAAAAAATAGAGCAGTTCGCTCTATTTTTTATATTTCAAAAAGACTAATTTGCTTCTGTTCAAAATGAACTTCTTCTAAATTCAAATTTTGTTCACTTATTACTAAAGCCTCTATCATTTTATTTCGATTAGATTCTTTTGCTCCTAAGTGATAAAAATGTTCAGTAGTCAATAACTTCCCGTCGTTCCATTTTTCCATATGTGTATTTTTTCTGTATTGATTTTCGTACCACATACTAAAGGCGTATCCAGCTTTTCCTTTTTGAGTAAGTTCTGCGAGTAATACCGCATATTCTTCACTCCAAGAATCATAATATCCATCATAACGATCAATATACGGAGGGTCTAAATAAACAAAGTCATTTTCTCCCATCATTTCAAATGCTTTAGTGAAAGGCATACAGATAAATTCCCAATCTTTGCCCTCTATTATTTCTTCAACCCATGAAACTTGATTTACAATTTTTGTAATCAATGCTTTTTGAAATCTCTCTGGTTTTCGTCCAAAAGGAACATTATAATTCCCTTTATTATTAAAACGTATCATTCCATTAAAATTGGAACGTTGTAAAAATAAAAAATCTAAAGAGCTATGTTCTTTATTAAATCTATCTCTAACTTCATAGTAATAAGATGTCTTATCAGCCGGTGTACTAGATAATTTAGTTGCTTCATTTTCTAAAAAAGTTCTAACTGTTTGAGCAGTAATCTTCTTTGATTGAATATCTTTGTAAAATTGAATGATATAGGGATTGGTATCACTAAAAATAGCCTTCTGGGGTTCTAAATTAAAACCTACTACACCAGAACCCATAAATGGTTCAAAGTATGTTCCTTGACCATCCCATTTTATTGATTCGGCAATAAATGGAACTAATTTAGTTTTTATTCCTTGGATTTTGATAGGTGGTACTTTAGGTGTGATAATTTTTTTAGGTAACAATTGTAATTCTCCTTTCTTACTATATATATTCTATTATAGCATTTTTTATACTTTTTTCTTCAGAAACTGATTATAAACTTCTCCTCTTCCTAAAATGTAAAGTTAAACACATAAAATATTTAACACTACAAAAAATAGTCAAATAAATGTATTCTGCATTAAAAATTGATCTAAGCATTGTTGAACCTTCTTTATATAATTTCAGTGTTGTAATTATTTCACGCCACTGTTATAAAATAAGTGTCGTGTTTTGTCGACACATAAAATTGAAATAAAAAAAATAGGCTTGAAGCCTAAATTTTTCCGTGACGCACTAAAAGAGAACCCCTCACTATCATTCTGATAACAAAAGAAGTGGTTACATAATTTGTTTCTGTATATAGAGGTAAAATCTTTTTTAACTCAGCAATATCATCAATAGTAGTTTGATTTACTTGTAAATCAGTTCGAGTTTTTGGGGCACTTCGTTCTTCAACTTGAGACCCAAATTTTAATACTTTATCCCAGTTTTGTTCAGCAGTAATTTTTTTAGAATCTAAATAAGCTTGATTTACGACAAACCCATTAGTAAGATGAAGATTATCAAATTCTCCAGTTGCTTTTATTTCTTTTTTTAGAGCATCGATACTATTTCGTGTTTCTATTGCTAGTCTAACAGCTAATCTTACTATATCACCACCTTTTTATTACTAATACTATTATATAAAAAATGTTGTGTTTTTGTTACACATTAATTTCAACTCTGCAAACAATAGAAATTAATTCTAATAAATTCTTATAAAAATAACTAGTATAAATCCTTAATTTTAAACTATATCAAACCTTATCAATTTAGAAAACAATAGAATGGGAATAGTCATCTAAGGACTAATTTATGTAGTTTAATGAGCCAGTATCTTTGGGTACTGGTTTTTACTTTTCTAGACTTTTTGACTACCTGTTAAAACTGGGTTAATTTTCGACAGTTTAACAGTTATTATGCAAAGTTTAAAAGATTAGAATTGTCAAAACAATCTGTCTAGGCTTGATTTTATGGCTTATTTACTATAAAATGAGAAGGAAAAACGTCAAACTTTTATATTGCAAATAGGAGAAAACATGACAAAAACATTAAAACGTCCTGAGGTTTTATCACCTGCAGGGACTTTAGAGAAGCTAAAGGTAGCTGTTCAGTATGGGGCAGATGCTGTCTTTATTGGTGGTCAGGCCTATGGTCTTCGTAGCCGTGCCGGAAACTTTACCTTTGAACAGATGGAAGAAGGTGTCCAGTTTGCGGCCAAGTACGGTGCCAAAGTCTATGTAGCTGCCAATATGGTTATGCACGAAGGAAATGAAGCTGGTGCTGGTGAGTGGTTCCGTAAACTACGTGATATCGGGATTGCCGCAGTTATCGTATCTGACCCAGCCTTGATCATGATTGCAGCGACTGAAGCGCCTGGTCTTGAAATCCACCTCTCTACCCAAGCAAGTGCAACTAACTATGAAACCCTTGAGTTCTGGAAAGAACTGGGCTTGACTCGTGTCGTTTTGGCGCGTGAGGTTTCGATGGAAGAATTAGCTGAAATCCGCAAACGTACAGATGTTGAGATTGAAGCCTTTGTCCACGGAGCCATGTGTATTTCTTACTCTGGTCGTTGTACTCTTTCAAACCACATGAGTATGCGTGATGCCAACCGTGGTGGATGTTCTCAGTCTTGCCGTTGGAAATATGACCTTTACGATATGCCTTTTGGGAAAGAACGTAAGAGCCTTAAGGGAGAGATTCCAGAAGAATTTTCGATGTCAGCCGTTGATATGTCTATGATTGACCATATCCCAGATATGATTAAAAATGGTGTGGATAGTCTTAAAATTGAAGGACGTATGAAGTCTATTCACTATGTTTCAACTGTAACCAACTGCTACAAGGCGGCTGTTGATGCTTATCTAGAAAGTCCAGAAAAGTTTGAAGCTATCAAACAAGATTTGGTGGACGAGATGTGGAAGGTTGCCCAACGTGAATTGGCAACAGGTTTCTACTACGGTACACCATCTGAAAATGAGCAGTTGTTTGGTGCTCGTCGTAAAATTCCTGAGTACAAGTTTGTCGCTGAAGTGGTTTCTTATGATGATGCGACACAAACAGCAACCATTCGTCAACGGAACGTCATTAATGAAGGCGACCAAGTTGAGTTTTATGGCCCAGGTTTCCGTCATTTTGAAACGTATATCGAAGATTTGCATGATGCCAAAGGTAATAAAATCGACCGCGCTCCAAATCCGATGGAACTCTTGACAATCAAAGTCCCACAACCTGTTCAAGCTGGAGATATGGTTCGAGCTCTCAAAGAAGGTCTCATCAATCTTTATAAGGAAGATGGAACCAGCGTCACAGTGCGTGCTTAATGTAGTTGTTTAGTTTTAAAAAATTATGCAAAGCTCCATATACAACACTTAAACGAGATTAAAGAATGGCGAAATCCCTTGATGTGCAAGGGATTAGCTGTCCTTTTTTATTTTTAAGTGATAAAGTCGGAGCTTAGGTATCAAAGTTTATCAAATTAAACAAAGAAGCGATGCCGTCGATATTTTGAAATTATATATTTAAACTAAAAACTCTCTATCTTTTTGTGGTAGAGAGTTTTTTTGTTAATAAAATTTTACAAAATGACATTTATATATTGCATTAAGTTAGATATATGATATAATGTTGTTAAAAAGAGGCGCAACTTTTTAAACTCAATAAGAATCAAAGAGCAAACAATGAATATTAATGGAGGAATAAAAAATGGAAGTTATAAATGTAAGTAAGCATTATGGCCATTCAATCATTCTCAAAGGTATAAATTTTGCACTTAACAAGGGTGAAATTGTTGGTCTAGTAGGGAGAAACGGAGTTGGCAAGAGTACGTTGATGAAAATTCTTGTTCAGAATAATCAACCGACTTCAGGGAATATTATAAGTAGTAATAATGTTGGCTATTTAATCGAAGAACCAAAATTATTTTTATCTAAAACAGGTTTAGAGAATTTAAAATATTTGTCAAATTTATATGGTGTTGACTACAATCAAGAAAGATTTGGAAGTTTGATCCAAGAGTTAGATTTGACTCAGTCTATTAATAAAAAAGTAAAGACCTATTCTTTGGGTACAAAACAAAAATTAGCTTTGCTTCTAACTCTTGTTACGGAACCTGATATATTGATTTTAGATGAACCGACTAATGGTTTAGATATTGAATCATCACAAATAGTTTTAGCGGTTCTAAAAAATTTAGCTTTACATGAAAATGTGGGAATTTTAATATCGAGTCATAAATTAGAAGATATTGAAGAAATTTGTGAAAGGGTTCTTTTCTTGGAGAACGGGCTTTTGACATTTCAAAAAGTAGGAAGAGATAGTCATAATTGCTTGTTTGAGATAGCTTTTTCATCAGTTACAGATAGAGACATTTTCATTAGCAAACAAGAATTTGGGGATATTGTTCAGGAAGAGGGACTGAAAATTACTATGTCTGGGAATATTCAAAGTAGTGAGCTTTTTAAATTTTTTAACGAAAACTCTATTAAAGTAGTTGATTTTGAAACTAAAAAAGAGACGCTTAAAGATATTTATCTAAATCGTTCAAAATAAAGGAAGGATATAATCATGAAATTAAATAAATTGAATTTTCTTAAGGAAAATATAAGGGATTTATATTCATCAGGCGTAATATATCTTGGTTTGATTATCTCGTTTATACCGCCGATACTGGTTACATTCTTTATTCTAAAGACTCAAGGGACATCACTTGGTATTAAGCATATTTCAAATTTTTATGCTATGCTCGGTATGTTAATGGCTGTTATACATGCTAACCGAATTATTAGCAGGGATTTTTCCCACAATACGATAAGTTTATTTTATAATCAACAGAAAAATCGGATGATTTACGTCTTGTCTAATTTTATATATGCCATCTCAGTTTCCATTATTTATGCTTTGAATGGCATTGTGCTACTAGTCATCGTAAGTAAATTGGGTGTTCCAGGTGATTTAGGATTAGATTTTATAGCAGCCATTGTAGTCAATACAATTTTGTTAGTCCTATTTTATTTTCTATTATCTTACATTTTTTATTTATACAAATTGAAAAGTGGCTTGGTATTTGGTATTTTAGTAGCTTTACTACTCTTTATCCCTAATATATTAAATACGATTATGATGAATACTAGTAATGATTTGTTTATCAAAGCGATTGAACTTCTTCCTTTTTATTCCTTACCTGTATTTGTTGCTTCAAATACGATGTCTATTAGTCAGTATCTTGTGGTAATCACTACAATCATTTTATTGTACTTGTTCACTCTCAAGAAAAGCAAGGAGTATTCATTTTAGCTTTATTTAGTATTATTTTGCAGACTTAAAATCCAGCAAAAAATCAGTCATCTTGCTATGCTCCTGCTCTTGCTGTTTACCACGTTTTTGTCTTATGCTAGACTCATTTCCAAAAGCATTATATAATAGTGATATGAAAGCAACTAAACTAAACAAGAAATACAAGCAATCAAAACTCGTTTAAAAGACCCTACTAAAGCTAATACTAAACAAAAAATCAAATAGCAAACTAGGAAGTTTATTTCAAACAATCCAACATACTGATTTTAGGCTGAAGATAATATTGGAGTGCTAATTAATGAGGTTATAATAAATAGCTGACAACTTGTGTTGGTTTTGGATTTTTTAAGAGTAGATGAGTATTAAAACTATAAGGAGGACGCAGGTGGCTAAAAATTTAAAATTAAAATTAGCTCGTGTTGAGCGTGATTTAACACAAGGTCAACTGGCAGAGGCTGTCGGGGTGACACGCCAGACTATTGGTTTGATAGAGGCGGGGAAATACAATCCCAGTCTCTCGCTCTGCCAGTCCATTTGCAGATGTTTAGGGAAAACCCTAGACCAACTATTTTGGGAGGAAGAAGATGGTAAATAAATTCATTCATTATCAATTACTTGACGAAAGAGAAGAACAGCTAATCAATAAAGCTGGAGCGGAATCCTTTACCCTCTTCATTGGGCTTGTGCTTCTAAGCTATTTAGTGGCTGTATTAGCTCCCTCTCTTTTTAATCCGAATTTTCTAGTCTATACTCTGATAGTAGGAATTTTCTTCTTTTTCAATCGTGCCCGTTATCTGGGAGTGACCTACTATAGTCGTTTTCATTTTACGATTTTGGGTTGTTTTTTCCTAACATTGGCTATTACGGCTCTTTTGATGTTACAGAATTATCAATTCAACATAGAAATTTATCAGCACAATCCTTTGAACGTTAAATACCTGTCTGCTTGGGCAATTACTTATGTCATTTACCTTCCTTGGGTTTTTATCGGCAATCTTGGTCTGAAGAGCTATGGCGAATGGGCTCAGAAAAAATTTGAGCAAGACATGGATGAACTGGAGAGTGGTGAATAGCTTGTTACTCTTTTCTCAATCCAGCTAAAATGTGATATAATAGTACTAATTTATTGGAATACATGAAAGTTTTTGAAAATTTTCATGTATTTCTAGTTAAGGAAGTAGGAAAAGTATGTATTCAGATGATAGTTTGACATTGCACACGGACTTGTACCAGATTAACATGATGCAGGTTTACTTTGACCAAGGGATTCACAATAAAAAGGCGGTCTTTGAGGTTTATTTCCGCCAACAGCCTTTTAAAAATGGCTATGCAGTTTTTGCAGGTTTGGAAAGAATTGTGAACTATCTTGAAGATTTGCGTTTTTCAGATAGTGATATTGCCTATTTGGAGTCGCTAGGCTATCATGGGGCATTCTTGGACTATCTCCGCAATTTCAAGTTGGAGTTGACCGTTCGTTCTGCCCAAGAAGGGGATTTGGTTTTTGCTAATGAACCGATTGTGCAAGTTGAAGGCCCTCTAGCCCAATGTCAGTTGGTCGAAACGGCTCTTTTGAACATCGTCAACTACCAGACCTTGGTAGCGACTAAGGCAGCTCGTATTCGTTCAGTTATTGAAGATGAACCTTTGATGGAGTTTGGGACACGTCGGGCGCAAGAGATGGATGCGGCTATCTGGGGAACACGCGCAGCGGTGATTGGTGGTGCCAATGGAACTAGCAACGTGCGTGCTGGTAAACTCTTTGACATTCCTGTCTTGGGGACCCATGCCCATTCCTTGGTACAGGTTTATGGCAATGACTATGAGGCTTTCAAGGCTTACGCTGCGACCCACAAAAATTGCGTTTTTCTTGTGGATACCTATGACACCCTTCGTATTGGTGTGCCAGCTGCCATTCAGGTGGCGCGTGAGCTGGGTGACCAGATTAACTTTATGGGTGTCCGGATTGACTCTGGGGATATTGCTTACATTTCCAAGAAAGTCCGTCAGCAACTGGACGAGGCTGGATTTACAGAGGCTAAGATTTATGCTTCTAATGATTTGGACGAAAATACTATCCTCAACCTCAAGATGCAAAAGGCCAAGATTGATGTCTGGGGCGTGGGTACCAAGCTGATTACGGCCTATGACCAGCCAGCTCTTGGTGCAGTTTACAAGATTGTTGCAATCGAAGATGAAAATGGCCAGATGCGCAATACCATTAAGCTGTCTAATAATGCTGAAAAAGTGTCGACACCAGGTAAGAAGCAGGTGTGGCGCATTACCAGTCGTGAAAAAGGCAAGTCAGAAGGCGACTACATCACTTATGATGGTGTGGATGTGAGCGACATGACAGAAATCAAGATGTTCCATCCGACTTATACCTACATCAAGAAGACCGTTCGTAATTTTGATGCTGTTCCTCTATTGGTGGATATCTTCAAAGACGGAAAATTGATTTACAACCTGCCTAGCTTGACTGAGATTCAGGACTATGCCCGTAAGGAATTTGACAAGCTTTGGGATGAGTACAAGCGTGTGCTTAATCCGCAGCACTATCCAGTGGATTTGGCGCGTGATGTATGGCAGGATAAGATGGACTTGATTGATAAGATGCGCAAGGAAGCCCTTGGTGAAGGAGAAGAAGAATGAGTTTGCAAGAAACGATTATCCAAGAATTGGGTGTCAAACCAGTGATTGATACCCAGGAAGAAATCCGTCGTTCTATTGATTTCTTAAAGAGATACCTGAAAAAACATCCCTTCCTTAAAACCTTTGTACTAGGGATTTCTGGAGGGCAGGACTCGACTTTGGCAGGTCGTTTGGCTCAACTAGCTATGGAAGAACTGCGAGCAGAAACGGGAGACGACAGCTACAAATTTATCGCTGTCCGCCTGCCATATGGAGTGCAAGCTGATGAAGCAGATGCTCAAAAAGCCTTAGCATTTATCCAGCCAGATGTCAGCTTGGTTGTGAATATCAAGGAATCAGCCGATGCCATGACGGCAGCAGTCGAAGCGACAGGTAGTCCTGTTTCAGACTTTAATAAGGGCAATATCAAGGCACGTTGCCGTATGATTGCTCAGTATGCCCTTGCTGGTTCCCATAGCGGAGCGGTCATTGGAACAGACCACGCTGCGGAAAATATCACAGGCTTTTTTACCAAGTTTGGTGACGGTGGTGCGGATATTCTCCCTCTTTTCCGCCTCAATAAACGCCAAGGAAAACAACTCTTGCAGGAACTTGGTGCAGACCCAGCCCTTTATGAAAAAATCCCAACGGCAGACCTAGAAGAAGACAAACCAGGCCTAGCTGACGAAGTAGCCCTCGGAGTCACTTATGAAGAGATTGACGACTACCTAGAAGGCAAAACAATCAGTCCAGAAGCCCAAGTAACAATCGAAAACTGGTGGCACAAAGGCCAACACAAACGCCACCTACCAATCACCGTATTTGATGACTTTTGGGAGTAAAAAGGTCCGGGGGACCTTTTTAGCCCGAGTTTAGAAATAAGAAAACGAGGCAGATTCGGTAACTCAAGAGTTCGATTTCGTCTTCTCACCCTCGCAACGATGACTAGGTTTGAAAAAGCTTGCTAGAGCGCATTTCAAACCAGACAGCGACTGCGTCAAGGAACTAGATAAAAAACTTGTTTTTTAGTTGTTACTGAGTTTAGTCTTTTTACCCCGAGCATGAAAACAAGTAAGTGAAGAAGGTCCGGTTGACCTTCTTCGCTTATTACCTTGAAATTCAAAAGCAAAGTAAATTTAAATTGAGGTTGGGCAGAGAATCATCTATCAGAAAGCGAGGTAGTGTCATGAAATTAATCGGTACGCAAACGTTACAGACAGATCGTTTAATCTTGCGAAGATTTGTGGAGAGTGATGCAGAAGCTATGTTTCAAAATTGGGCTTCGTCTACTGAGAATCTAACCTACGTCACTTGGGATCCCCATCCTGATGTCGAGGTCACTCGAAACTCCATTCGAAATTGGGTTGCTTCCTATACCAGTCCCAACTATTACAAATGGGCCATTTGTCTCAAAGAAAACCCAGAACAAGTGATAGGAGATATCAGTATCGTTGCAATAGATGAGAACGATTCTTCTTGTGAAATTGGCTATGTGTTAGGCAAGGCTTACTGGGGGAATGGTATGATGACAGAGGTCTTGAAAGCTGTCTTGGACTTTTGTTTTACTCAAGTAGGCTTTCAAAAAGTCAAGGCACGTTATGCCAGTCTCAACCCAGCTTCAGGTCGTGTCATGGAGAAAGCAGGGATGTCCTATCTACAAACCATTGTTAATGGTGTAGAGAGAAAAGGCTATCTTGCGGATCTTATTTATTATCAGATAAGTAGGGAAGAATGTTGAATTCTCTTTTCTGTTTTCATTGAAGTCAACTATTTATTGTAAATATAATAATTGGCATCCCAAGTTTATTTGCAACTTTAAAATAGCATATTGATTAGCACAAGACAGATGTTCTAGTTCCTTCTTTAATCTTGTTTAGTATTAGTTAAAAAATCGCTTTAAGCTTGTAACTAAGAGGGAGCTAATCGACTAGATTCTCCAGCCGAACAGGTGGTAATATGTTTTTTATAGTGTAATCCTAGCTGTTGTTAAATTTAAAATAGAATCCTCTATCGAGTTAGGGAATTAAATTCCACCAATTTTATTTATGTTTCTCTATCGAAATATCTAACATTAAAATAGTCTCATTCTAATGAGCAAACTATTCGATTGTTATTGCATAGTTGTATAAGGAATGATGAAAGATGAGTGAAAATTATCAAGTTGGAATGTTTGTATTTAAATATATTAGCATGTATTTAGATAAGATGTCTGCAATCCTCTATATATGAGATTGATTACGATATAGTTAAAGTGTTAGTTCAATAATCAATATATCATTCTAAGTTTATTTGATATATTAAACATATTATTTAACATTTGCCAGAAAAGATGCTATACTAGAAGTAGTAACTTTTAGAAGGAGGATGTAATGGCAAAATCTAATACCAATAAGCGCTATGCATTACGTAAACTCGGAAAGATTTTTGGTTCTGTGATAATCGGGCTAACTTTATTTTTAGGAGGAGTCCTGAATACAAGTTTTGTTCATGCTGATGGGGCAGATGTGACAAGTGAATTGGATGATAATTTTGAAACCCAAGATAACCGAAAAGATATCCCCTATGAAACAATATACGAAAGAGATGACAATCTTCCTAAAGGAACGAAAGAAACAAAAACACCTGGTAAAAAAGGAATAAAAGCTACCGTAAAAACATATTCATCTACAACTTTACAGTTGGTCAGCGAGAAATCTGACGTTGTTATTCTTCAACCTCAAACAGAAGTTATCAAAGTGGGAACAAAGCCTACTGTAGTTACCGAAACGATTAGCTCTCTTATTAGATATATAAAAGATGCCACTCGCCCTGTTGGAAGTAATGTTTTAACAGAAAGTGATGGAGAAGATGGACTTAGAAAAATTACTACAACATATGATGTAAATGATAAAACAGGTGAGGTAACAATTAGAGAAACAACATCTACCATTGAAAAAGAATCAAAGGATATTATCTATAAAGTTGCAGCTAAAGATAAGGTAGAAAAACGCATCACCGAAAAAAGTACAAATATCCGTTTTGAAAAAGATGAAACTAAAGACCGTAGTGAAAATCCTGTTACAATTGACGGAGAGGACGGAACTATAACCACGACAACGACCTACGATGTTAATCCAGAGAATGGTCATGTTACCGAAAAGGTTACCGTAGAGAAAAAAGAAGCCACGGATACAGTTATCAAAGTTCCAGCTAAAAGTAAGGTTGAGCATAAAGTCCTTCCTACAGGTATCATCCGTTTTGAAAAAGATGAAAGTAAAGCTCGTAGTGAAAATCCTGTTACAATTGACGGAGAGGACGGAACTGTAACCACGACAACGACCTACGATGTTAATCCAGAGAATGGTCATGTTACCGAAAAGGTTACCGTAGAGAAAAAAGAAGCCACGGATACAGTTATCAAAGTTCCAGCCAAAAGCAAGGTTGAGCGTAAAGTCCTTCCTACAAGTGTCATCCGTTATGAAAAAGATGAGAGTAGAGACCGAGGAGCTTCTATTGAGATGGTTGACGGAGAGGATGGCTATGTAACCACGACAAGAACCTATGATGTTAATCCAGAGACTGGTAAGGTCACAGAAAAGGTTACTGTAGACAGAAAAGAACCGACAGACACAGTTATCAAAGTTCCAGCCAAAAGCAAGGTTGAAGAAGTTCTTGTTCCATTTGCTACTAAATATGAAGCAGACAATGACCTTTCTGCAGGACAGGAGAAAGAGATTACTCTAGGAAAGAATGGGAAAACAGTTACAACGATAACTTATGATGTAGATGGAAAGAGTGGACAAGTAACTGAGAGTACTTTAAGTCAAAAAGAAGACTCTCAAACACGAGTTGTTAAAAAAGGAACCAAGCCCCAAGTTCTTGTCCAAGTAATTCCAATCGAAACAGAATATCTCGATGACCCAACTCTTGATAAAGGTCAAGAAATAGAAGAAGCAGGAGAAATTGGTGAAATTACGCTTACTACAATCTATACTGTAGATGAACGTGATGGAACAATTGAAGAAACTACTTCTCGTCAAATTACTAAAGAGATGGTAAAAAGACGTATAAGGAGAGGAACGAGAGAACCTGAAAAAGTTGTTGTTCCTAAGAAATCATCTATTCCTTCGTATCCTGTATCTGTTACATCTAATCAAGGAACAGTAGAACCAGCTAAACCAGTTGCTCCAACAACAGGCTGGAAACAAGAAAATGGTATGTGGTATTTTTATAATACTGATGGTTCCATGGCAACAGGTTGGGTACAAGTTAATGGTTCATGGTACTATCTAAACGATAATGGTTCTATGGAGACAGGTTGGCTACAAAATAATGGTTCATGGTATTACCTCAACAGCAACGGTTCTATGAAAGCCAATCAATGGTTTCAAGTTGGTAGTAAATGGTATTATGTAAATGCATCGGGTGAGCTAGCGGTCAATACAAGTATAGATGGCTATAGAGTCAATGATAATGGTGAATGGGTGCGTTAACAGATTCCTCCCTGCTACACAATTGATAATAGTATGTCTGAATATATAATTATGTATAAAAAGCTATAGATAAGCTCATCTTATAGCGACTATAAAAAAGTGAACAAGCCTAGTCTTCTGTACATTAGAATTCAGGTTTGTTCACTTTTTGTTTAATACTCAATGAAAATCAAAGAGCAAACTAGGAAACTAGCCGCAGGTTGCTCAAAGCCCTGCTTTGAGGTTGTGGATAGAACTGACGAAGTCAGTAACCCTACCTACGGCAAGGTGACGTTGACGAGGTTTGAAGAGATTTTTGAAGAGTATAAGTCTTTGATTTTGAGACTAAGGAGAGTCAGGGTCAAAGTAGTGAATGATTCTGAAATAACTCATAATAGTCTCTTGAGAGGACAGATAAGAGTAACAAATATGGTGCTACTCATGTGTCTTGCATTTTGATTTACAAACAGCGAAGAAAATATAGGAAGCTGAAATAAAATATAGATGAATCAATTTGGAGAGTCAACGCAATCTATTGTAGATATAATATCTTAGCGATTTATTGGTATTAGAAGATTTAGAGAAATTCCTTCTCAATAAATAAACATGGCATCGCCAAAACTAAAGAAGCGATAGTGTTCTTGGATGGCATGGTGGTAGGCATCTAAGACTAATTCACGGCCAGCAAAGGCAGAAACCAACATGACCAGAGTTGATTTTGGCAGATGGAAGTTGGTTGAGAAGGCATCCACGACCTTCCACTCATACCCAGGTTTGATAAAGATATTGGTCCAGCCAGAATCTGCTTGGATTTGCCCGTCAAACTTGGAACCAATAGTTTCCAAGGTACGGATAGAAGTGGTTCCAACAGCGATGACGCGACCACCATTTTCCTTAACAGAGCGAAGGGTGCTAGCAGCCTCCTCAGAAAGCTGGTAGAATTCTGAGTGCATTTCGTGTTCGTCCAGATTGTCAACTGAAACGGGTCTAAAGGTTCCGAGTCCGACATGAAGAGTCAGATAGACTAGATGAACACCCTTAGCTTGGATTTCTGCCAGTAGTTCTTTGGTGAAGTGAAGACCAGCAGTCGGTGCAGCAGCAGAGCCACTTTCCTTGGCGTAAACAGTTTGATAGCGTTCACGGTCATCCAGTTTTTCATGGATATAAGGTGGTAATGGCATTTCTCCTAGACTTTCCAAGACTTCTAGGAAAATTCCTTGGTACTCAAAGCGGACAATGCGGCCTCCGTGAGTCAATTCTTCCGTAACGACAGCGCTGAGACGGCCGTCACCAAAGCTAACACGAGTACCAATCTTGAGGCGTTTGGCAGGTTTAGCCAGAACTTCCCACTCATCACCAGCAGTATTTTTTAGCAGGAGAAGCTCTACATGGCCTCCTGTCTCCTCTTTTTGACCATAGAGGCGGGCAGGAAGAACACGGGTGTCATTCATAACAAGAGCATCACCAGGTTCCAGCATATCAATAATAGAGTGGAAGTGCTTATCCTGCATTGCTCCCGTCTCACGGTTGACAATGAGGAGTTTAGAAGCATCCCGTTTTTCAAGGGGCGTTTGGGCAATCAATTCCTCGGGTAAGTGGAAATCAAAATCAGCTGTATTCATATATCTGTTCATTCTTTCTAAGTTCTAATCCTATCCATTATAACATGTTTCAAGTTTGGACGCTCTTTTTTTGAAAATTAAATCGTTTTCACTTGACAAAAATTGGTCTATACCATATAATAAATATAGATAGAAATGGAGGATGAAAAGATGAAAGTTATTAAAGTTGAAAACCAAATCGAAGGTGGAAAAGTTGCTTTTGAGATTTTGAAGGAAAAATTGAACAACGGCGCTCAAACTCTAGGACTTGCGACAGGAAGCAGTCCACTTGAATTTTACAAGGAAATTGTTGAGAGTGACCTTGATTTTTCAAATCTAACCAGTGTCAACCTTGATGAGTATGTAGGCCTTGATGGCGACAATCCTCAGTCTTATCGTCACTTCATGCAAGAAAACTTGTTCAACCAAAAACCATTTAAAGAAAGTTTCTTGCCTCGTGGTGTTAAGGATTATGCTGAAGCTGAAGTTGACCGCTACAACCAAATTTTGGCTGACCATCCAGTTGATCTGCAAATCTTGGGAATCGGTCGCAATGGACATATCGGATTTAATGAACCTGGTACTCCATTTGACAGTCAAACGCATTTAGTAGAACTTGACCAGTCTACTATTGAAGCCAATGCGCGCTTTTTTGACAAGATTGAAGACGTCCCAACCCAAGCCATTTCAATGGGGATTAAAAACATTTTGGATGCCAAGTCAATCCTTCTCTTTGCTTACGGTGAGTCGAAAGCAGAAGCCATTGCCGGAACAGTGTCTGGTCCAGTGACTGAGAACTTACCAGCAAGTAGCCTCCAAAATCACCCTGATGTGACCATTATCGCAGATGCTGAAGCGCTCAGCTTACTTGAAAAATAAAAAGCAATGTTCTGTTGAACGCTTTCAACTCTTGTATAAATGTAAGAAAAAATCAAAATTAAACCGCATTTTTGCTTGACAATTATTCCTTTTACGTGTAGAATGAAATAGATATTGAACTTGAAGGGAGTGAAAAAAATGTCTAAAACAGTAGTACGTAAGAATGAATCTCTTGACGACGCACTTCGTCGTTTCAAACGTGCGGTTACTAAAGCTGGTACTCTTCAAGAAACACGCAAACGTGAATTCTATGAAAAACCTTCTGTAAAACGTAAACGTAAATCAGAAGCAGCTCGTAAACGTAAAAAATTCTAATTTGAAATGAAAGGCTAGAGAAATCTAGTCTTTTTTCTTTTAATACTCTTCGAAAATCTCTTCAAACCACGTCAACGTCGCCTTGCCGTATGTGTAGGATACTGACTACGTCAGTTCCATCTACAACCTCAAAACAGTGTTTTGAGCTGACTTCGTCAGTCTTATCCACAACCTCAAAACCGTGTTTTGAGCAACCTGCGGCTAGTTTCCTAGTTTGCTCTTTGATTTTCATTGAGTATAAATAAATACTCCAAAGCCTGCAAAAATCTGAAACTTCTAAGGACAATTTGATATAATAGTAAAAAGAACTCATTTGAAGGAGGAAATGATGTCGGTTTTAGTAAAAGAAGTGATTGAAAAGCTTAGACTAGACATTGTCTATGGCGAACCAGAATTGCTTGAAAAGGAAATCAATACAGCGGATATTACACGACCTGGTCTTGAAATGACAGGCTACTTTGACTACTATACGCCAGAGCGAATCCAGCTCTTGGGAATGAAGGAGTGGTCTTATCTGATCAGCATGCCTTCTAATAGCCGTTATGAAGTTTTGAAAAAAATGTTTCTACCTGAGACACCTGCGGTCATTGTTGCCCGTGGTTTGGTGGTTCCAGAGGAGATGTTAAAGGCTGCTAGAGAATGTAAGATTGCTATTTTAACCAGCCGTACGGCTACTAGTCGTTTGTCTGGAGAGTTATCTAGCTATCTGGATTCTCGTTTGGCAGAACGTACCAGTGTGCACGGTGTCTTGATGGATATCTATGGGATGGGTGTATTGATTCAGGGAGATAGTGGAATCGGTAAGAGTGAGACAGGTCTGGAGCTTGTCAAACGTGGTCACCGTTTGGTAGCTGATGACCGGGTCGATATCTTTGCCAAGGACGAGATTACTCTTTGGGGTGAACCAGCTGAAATTTTGAAACACTTGATTGAAATTCGTGGGGTTGGGATTATCGATGTTATGAGTCTCTACGGTGCCAGTGCTGTCAAGGATTCTTCACAGGTTCAGCTTGCTGTCTATTTGGAAAATTACGATACGCATAAAACTTTTGATCGTCTTGGAAACAATGCAGAGGAATTAGAAATTTCTGGTGTAGCCATTCCTCGTATCCGTATTCCAGTGAAAACAGGTCGTAATATTTCTGTCGTGATTGAGGCAGCTGCCATGAATTATCGTGCCAAGGAAATGGGCTTTGATGCGACTCGTTTGTTCGAAGAACGGCTGACAAGTCTCATCGCTCGAAATGAGGTGCCTAATGCTTGATCCAATTGCTATTCAACTAGGCCCTCTAGCCATTCGTTGGTATGCCTTGTGTATTGTGACAGGCTTGATTCTTGCGGTTTATTTGACCATGAAAGAAGCGCCTAGAAAGAAGATCATACCAGACGATATTTTAGATTTTATCTTGATAGCCTTTCCCTTGGCTATTTTAGGAGCTCGTCTCTACTATGTCATTTTCCGTTTGGATTATTATAGTCAGAATTTAGGAGAGATTTTTGCCATTTGGAATGGTGGTTTGGCCATCTACGGTGGTTTGATAACTGGGGCTCTTGTACTCTATATCTTTGCTGATCGCAAACTCATCAACACTTGGGATTTCCTAGATATTGCGGCGCCTAGCGTCATGATAGCCCAAAGTTTGGGTCGCTGGGGCAATTTCTTTAACCAAGAAGCTTATGGTGCAGCAGTGGATAATTTGAATTATCTACCTGCCTTTATCCGTGACCAGATGTATATTGAGGGGAGCTACCGTCAACCGACCTTCCTTTATGAGTCTCTATGGAATCTGCTTGGCTTTGCCTTGATTTTGATATTCAGACGAAAATGGAAGAGTCTCAGACGAGGTCATATCACGGCCTTTTACTTGATTTGGTATGGTTTCGGTCGTATGGTCATCGAAGGCATGCGGACAGATAGCCTCATGTTCTTTGGTCTTCGAGTGTCCCAATGGCTATCATTTGTCCTTATTGGTCTCGGTATTTTTATCATTCTATATCAAAATCGAAAGAAGGCCCCTTACTATATTACAGAGGAGGAAAACTAAATGTTAGAAGTTGCATATATTCTTGTAGCCCTTGCTTTGATTGTCTTTTTGGTTTATCTGATTATCACTGTACAAAAGCTTGGTCGTGTTATTGACGAAACAGAGCAGACGATTAAAACCTTGACTTCAGATGTGGATGTGACCTTGCATCACACCAATGAGTTGCTGGCTAAGGTCAATGTCTTGGCAGATGATATCAATGTCAAGATGGCAACGATTGATCCACTCTTCACTGCAGTTGCCGACTTATCTGTATCCGTATCAGATCTCAATGGTCAAGCGCGTGTCTTGAGCAAGAAAGCTTCATCAGCTGGTTCAAAAACACTCAAGACTGGGGCAAGTTTGTCAGCTCTTCGTCTTGCAAGTAAATTTTTCAAAAAATAAAAAAGGAGAATCCTTATGGGTAAATTATCCTCTATCCTTTTAGGAACCGTTTCAGGTGCAGCTCTTGCCTTGTTTTTAACAAGTGACAAGGGCAAACAAGTTCGCAGTCAGGCTCAAGATTTTCTAGATGATTTGCGAGAAGATCCAGAGTATGCCAAGGAGCAGGTCTGTGAAAAACTGACAGAAGTTAAGGAGCAAGCTACAGATTTTGTTCTTAAAACCAAAGAACAGGTTGAGTCAGGTGAAATCACTGTGGACAGTGTACTTGCTCAAGCCAAATCATGTGCTCGCCAAGCGACTGAAGCATCAAAAGATCGATTCAATAATCTCAAGGAGCAATGGCAAGAAAAGGCCGAAACTCTTGATGAATCAGAAGAGATTGTGATTGACATAACAGAAGAATAAAAGAAATAATAACTATTCTAGGTCCTATAAACTCTCTAGTGGATTATACCTCTATAGAGCTTATAGGTTTTTTTTATGTGGATAAAACCTTAAATAAAAAGAAATTTAATGATTTTTGAAAATAGATAAGTATAATCTATTTTTTTGTGAATAGAGTTGTTTTTAAAAAATATCAATATATTCACAATGTTATACTTAAATATACAATATTTTTCGAATTTTAAAGAATATAAGGCCAAATATTTGATTAAGTATGTAGAAAATAGTATAATTGAGCTGTGATAGCTGTGATAGCTGTGATAGCTGTGATAGCTGTGATAGCTGTGATAGCTGTGATAGCTGTGATAGCTGTGATAGCTGTGATAGCTGTGATGTTATTTGCCTATAGCAATCATCATAGTGATTTTTGTATCTTAACTCTTTTTAAGGAGTTGAAGTTATAAAGATTGCTTTTTTATTATATTTTCCTTAGGAGGAGAAATGGAACACAAATCGAATTCATATAAAGTAAATCGACAGCAACGTGAAAAGGTACTGCGCTTTTCGATTCGTAAATATAGCTTTGGTGCAGCTTCAGTAGCTGTTGCGGCATTGATGTTTTTAGGTACGCATGCCGTTAGTGCGGATGCTGTAGATACTAAAAACCAACCTACCATAGGCGCACCGAATCCAAATGAGGAGGAAGCGCCTCTGATAGAGCCTGCTCCAACATCAAAAAATGAGGAAATCAAGGAAACTGAGAAAATAGAAGAACCAGCTAAAAATCAAGAATCCTTAGAGGCTAATCCTCTAACTAACGGCACATCTACTAGCGCCATAACTGTAACGAAAGATGCTAGTGGTGATGAAGTGACGGAGAAACAAACATTAGATAAGTCTCAGTTACAAGCTAGTATCACAAGCGTTCAAGAACTCTTAGATAAAGTCAACAAAGAAAAAGCTCCAGCTTCGACCCTTGCTGCAATCCAAGCAGATTTAGAAGCAGCTAATAGTGTGCTTAATAACAATAGTCTTGAGTTAACACAAGCTGAAGTAGATGCGGCATCTAAAACGCTTAGCGGTAAATTGTTTGTATTATCTTCAATGCCGAAGGCTAATGCTCCTGAAAAAGTAGTAAAAGAAGGCAAAAATACGATTGCTAATACTGGGTCTCGTGATTCACGTAATGGCGAAACCATGGAAGAAGGATCTGATCTTCGCTCAGCACCTATTGATAAAAATACCAAACGTGGTGAATTAGGAATCGTTGTAGCCAACTCTGGATTTATTACAGGATATGCAATACCATCTTCAAAAATTGAGATTAAGAGAAATGGTACAACTGTGCTGACTTCTAAATTAGATGACACAGGAGCCTTCAAATTAAATGCTCCAGGTATTGAAGTTGGAGATGTGGTTGAATTAGTGGTTAATGGCCAAACTGTTACTACTACTACAGTAAAACAAACAGACACAGTAGCTTTTAATGATAGTTTAGCAGGAATTGCTCAAGTTGATGGATACACAGCGGCAGAAGCAGATGTTGAAGTAACAGTCGGAGGAAAAACTTATACTACCAGATCGCAAACAAATGGTTACTTTACAGTGAATGTTGATACGAACTTAATGGTAAACGATGCGGTTGTTACAACTGTTATCAAAAAGAATGGTCAAGAAGTTGGTCGTGGAACAAGTACAGTACGTAACACGAAAGTAACAGACTTCGGGGTTGGTTGGATTAAAAACCCTATGATTAACTATTCACATCGTGACGTGTTCTCTCCAGATACAAAACAATATGCCTTCGTAAGTAAGGGAACTGCTGATCAAGCCTATGACAATATTCGTGTTTACCGTGAAATGCGTATTGAAAATAATGGGGATAAATATTATTACTGGATATTAGATTCAGGGCCAAGACCAAATGGATTGGCTGGTGTTTCTAAAAAAATTTCACTTGCGATTCCACGTACGGTTGGAGATCCTTATGAATTTACGTATACAAAATACCAAGATGGAAAACAGACCTTCCATAAGGATTATGTTAGTGCATCAGCATGGGAGTATGAACACTCTGCTTTTCGTGCTTATGTAAAAGATGGCGTCCGACGTTCAGGGGCGGCTTATACTGAAAATGTAGACGGATGGCTTAAATATATAAACCCAGAGGCTGGTACTAGACTGAATAATTGGAGGTTTAATATTTATCGTAAAAATAGCGGAGATGGTACAGAACCTAACAACGATGCCTTTTCTCGTGTTAGTGATATATTGGGGATTCGTAAAGATGGTCTTGAATACAATCTTGTTCGAGGTGTTATAGAAGACAGAATGAACGTAGTTGCAGGGCAACGTTCAATTATTACTTTCAAGACGAAAATTCTTGAAGGAAAAGAGCTAAATGATAGTATTATGTCGGATTGGGGAGATAAAAACACTAATAACCCTATGCTTGACGAAATAAAAAAACGTCTAGCCAATGACCCATTCCTTGCTTATGGAGGATATACAGAGGGTGGATATAGACGCTATAGAACTGGTGAAAATGCAATTATCGGTGTATTACCGTTGAAACCAGACGAAGCAGCTAAATATAATCTTAAACCAGTATCTAAAGAGCAAACAACTAATAAAGGTGTCGTTCCAGATGCAATTAATAGTATTGCTAATACAAAAGACTTACCTGCTGGTACAACATACCGTTGGTTTAAAGATCCAGATGTATCAAGACCTACAGCACCAAATGTACCTGTGTATGGTAAAGTGGAAGTCATTATTCCAGAACGTGGAACATTTATTGTAGATGCACCTGTGCATGTTTTAGAAGATAAGGAAAAAACACCAGAAGCTCCATCGGCAACAGCAAAAGAAGATGGATCTGTAACAGCGAAACCACAAGATTCAACGAAAGTAGATAAAATTAAAGTTAGCTACACAGATGAGGATGGTTCGAAAAAGACGGCTGAAGGAAATAAAGGAAAAAATGGAACGTGGACTGTTACGAATAATCCAGAAGTCCAAATTGATGCAAATACAGGTGCAATCACAATTCCAGCTGATAAAGTCAAAGACAATACAGAAGTAACAGCAGTTACAACAATGGGAAACAGTGATGAATCAACTCCAGCAACAGCAACTGCAAAAGCACCAAAACCTGAAAAACCAATTGTAACGGCACCAAACACTGGTGATGTAACAGCAAAACCACAAGATTCAGCTAAAGCAGATAAAATTACGGTTACTTATAAAGACGAAGATGGAACAAATGTAACGGTAGTAGGTAATAAAGGAAATGATAACACATGGACTATTGAGAATAATCCAGGTGTAACTATTGATGCAAATACAGGTGCAATCACAATTCCAGCTGACAAGGTGAGAGATAATACCGTAGTAACAGCCATCACAAAAAATGGCAATAGTGTTGACTCAGATCCTGCATCAGAAACTGCAAAAGCACCAAAACCAGCAACTCCAACAGTAGTAGCAAAAGAAGATGGATCTGTAACAGCAAAACCACAAGACCCTGAAAAAGCAGATAAAATAACGGTTACTTATACAGGAGAAGATGATTCACCAAAAACAGTAGTAGGAACGAAAGACAAATTTGGTCAATGGACTTCAGATGATACAGAAATCAAAATCAATGCAGACACAGGTGAAATTACAATCCCTGCTGAAAAAGTAAAAAATGAAACAGTTGTAAAAGCTATCACGAAAAACGGAACGAGTGATGATTCAGATCCTGCAACAGACAAGGCGAAAACACCAGATAATGAACCACCTATTTTAACACTATCTGCTAACAACCTAAAAGTAGTAGAAGGCGAAACTATAACATTTAGAGTAAAAGCAAAAGATGATAAAAATGTTACTTTTGAAGCGACTGAATTTTTAGCTAAATATTTTAAGAGGTACAATGTTGGAACAACAGGAGTAGTGTCGTCTAGATATGTGAAAAATACAGAAAAAGAAAAAGAAATAGAGATTACAATTAATACTATAGCTGAAGATGTTGGTAAACAAAATACAATTATATTTAACGCAACAGATGATGCAGGAAATAAAGCTACACCAGTGATTTTCTCGTTTGATGTAACACCACGAGATAAGACAGCACCAACTATTTCAGCGGGTGGAGCAACAGTTACAAGTCATGAGGAAATTACGCCAATTCCAGTAACAGCTACAGATAACGATGGCGGAGTTGGAATGCGTGAAGATACTCCAATCGAAGTAACAGGATTACCAGAGGGATTGAAATTTGAAAATAATCAAATCGTAGGAACTCCAACTGGAGCCCCAGGAGTAACAAAAGTAACGATTACAGCTTATGATAAGAATGATAATAAGGCTGAAAAAACAATTGAAATTGTAGTTAAAGGACAAAATGACAAGTATAACCCAGTAGGAATCAATCGAACAGTTCCTAAAAACTCAACACCTAACGCAGAAGATAGTATTGGAAACAAACAAGATTTGCCACAAGGAACAAAATATCATTGGTTAACGCCACCAGATACGAGCCAAGGTGGACAAACTGTCTCGGCAGTTGTTGTGGTAGAGTATCCAGATAAAACAACAGATAACGTTAGTGTAAATATTAGTGTACCTACGAATTTGACAGCAGAAGTTACGAAACCAAATGAAGTTTTGGAGAAACGTGCAGTTGACTCTAAAAAAGTTGTCACACCAAATAAAGAGGGTTCAACGATTGCAACGCCAGATGAAGTGAATGGATTAACAGTTAATGGAGAAGGTAAATTAACAGGAACGCCAAAAGTAGAAAATTGGGGCAAAGACGAAGAAAAACGTGCTATCACAATTCCAGTTAAAGTTACGAATGGAAACGAAGAAATCACAGTAAGCGTACCAGTTACAATTTTACGTGATACGGATGGAGATGGAGAACCAGACACTACAGATTCAGATGATGACGGTGACAAAATTACGGATGAGGAAGAAAAGGCAAAGGGAACAGATCCAAAGATTTTTGATAAACCAGACAAGCCAACCTCATATGGTCTAACAGGAGCAGTAAAACCATCTACTGTTACTGAGAATAAACAAGTGACTGAACCAGGAGTTGTTACACCAAATAAGACAGGATCAACGATTGAAACACCAGCTTCTGTAAATGGATTAACCGTTGATAATAATGGAAGTTTAACAGGAACTCCAAAAGTAGACTCTTGGGGTGAAGGTGAAGAAGAACGTGATATTACTATCCCAGTAAAAGTTAAGAAGGATTCGGAAGAAGCTAATGTAAGTGTACCGGTTAAAATCCAACGCGATACAGACGGAGATGGCAATCCAGATGTGACAGATACAGATGATGATAACGATGGAATTTCAGATGACGATGAAAAGAGAAATGGAACAGATCCAAAAGTAGCAAATGGTCTGACAGGAATCGTTACAGCTCCAGCTAAAGTGAAAGAAAAAACTCCAGTACCGACGACTTTACCAAAAGTTGTAACGCCAAATAAAGAAGGTTCAACAATTACAACAGAAAATCCAGTAAATGAATTGAAAGTGAATGGAGAAGGTAAATTAGAAGGAACACCAACCGTAAATGATTGGGTTGGCGGAGAAGAAGAACGTAATATCACAATTCCTGTTAAAATTACGAGAGAAAAAGATGGAACTCCAAAAGAGGAAGTTACGGTACATGTTCCAGTGACAATCCAACGTGATACAGATAACGATGGAACTCCGGACGTTGACGATTTAGATGATGATAACGATGGAATTTCAGATGAAGATGAAAAGAATAATGGAACAGATTCAAAAACTGCAGACGGACTAAGTGTGAAAGTTACAAAACCGAATGTAGTGCTGGAGAAAAAAGAAGTTACTCCAAAAGAAGTTGTCACTCCAAATAAAAAAGATGCAACAATTACTACAACTACGCCAGAAGTGAACGGTCTGACAGTTAATGGAGAAGGAAAATTAACAGGAATTCCAACAGTGGAAAATTGGGGTAATGATGAAGAAGAAAAAACTATCAGTATCCCAGTTAAAGTAACGAGAGAAAAAGATGGTAAAAAAGAAGAAGTTGAGGAAAACGTTCCAGTCACAATCCAACGTGATACAGATGGAGATGGAATTCCAGATGTTTTAGATACAGATGATGACAATGATGGCATTCCAGATGATGTGGAGAAAAGTAATAAAACAAATCCAAAAGTTCCTGATAATCTAACAGCAATAGTTGCTGCACCAACTAAAGTTAAAGAGAAAAGCCCAGTTACTCCAACAAGAGTTGTTACACCGAATATGCCAAATTCAGCAATTACGACAGAAAATCCAATGAATGGCTTGAAAGTCAATAATGAAGGCAACTTAGAAGGAACACCGTCAGTAGATAATTGGAAAAAAGACGAAGAAGAACGTCATATCTTAATTCCGGTTAAAGTAAAAAATGGTGATAAAGAAATCATAGTAAAAGTTCCAGTCACAATCCAACGTGATACAGATGGTGATGGAATACCAGATGTTGAGGATACAGATGATGATAACGATGGAATTCCAGACACTGTAGAGGATACAAACGGAACAGATCCAAAAGTTGCAAATGATTTAGAAGTAGCAGTTACAAATCCAGACAAAGTGAAGGAGAAACAACCAGTTACTCCAATAAAAGTTGTAACTCCAAATAAAGAAGGTTCAACGATTGTAACAAACGCCCCAAATGGAACAGTGAACGGTCTAAAAGTCAATGATAAAGGCGAACTGGAAGGAATCCCAACAGTAAATGATTGGGATAAAGAGGAAGAAGAACGCCCTATCGATATCCCTGTTAAAGTTACTAAAGTTGTAGAAAAATTCACAGAAAATGGTAAACAAGAAGTAAGGGAAGAAAAAGACGTAACAGTTCGAGTAACAATCCAACGTGACACAGATGGAGACGGAGATCCAGATGTTACAGATACAGATGATGATAACGATGGAATTCCAGATGAAGTTGAAAAAGCAAATGGAACAGATCCAAAAAATGCAGACAATCTAACTGCAAAAGTTTCAGATCCAGTTAAAGTTACAGAAAAGACACCAGTTCCTTCAACATTACCGAGAGTTGTCACACCGAATAAAGACGGTTCAACAATTACAACAGAAAACCCAGTAAATGGATTAAGTGTTGGTGAAGATGGTAAATTAACAGGAAGACCAAGCGTAACGGATTGGGGTAGTGATGAAGAACGTAAAGTAAACATTCCAGTTAAAGTGAAGAATGGGGATGAAGAAATACGTGTAGAAGTACCAGTTATTATCCAACGTGATACAGATGGAGATGGAGATCCAGATGTGACAGATACGGATGATGATAATGATGGAATTTCAGATGAGGAAGAAAAGAAAAACGGAACAAATCCAAAAGTTGCTACGACACAAACTCCTAAGATAGGAATGACTCGTAAGGACAATGGTGATGTAGTAGTGACACCAACGAAACCAGACGGAACACTTTACCCTAAAGATACGAAGGTAGAAATTCCAGGAGAAAATGGAACAACAATAGTAGTAATGATAGGTGAAAATGGCTCAGGAACTGTACCAAATGACAATCTTCCAAAGGGTGAAGTACCAGGACAAGGTGTCGTAACAGAGCCAAATAAAGAACCATCAAAACCAGTAGACGTAACAACACCAGCTCGTAAGACACCAACGGTAGACTTGACTCAAAATCCAAGCACTGGAGATGTGACAGTAACACCGAAGAAACCAGACGGTTCCCCATATCCAACAGGAACTATTGTAACAATCCCAGGAAAAGATGGAAAAACGATTGAAGTAACAATTGGTGAAAATGGTTCAGGAACAGTTGCAAATGGTGATTTACCAGAAAGAGATGTACCAGGAACAGCTATCATTAAAGAACCAAATCAAAAACCATCACAACCAGTGGACATTACAACACCAGCTAAAAAAGTGCCAACATTACAATTAGATCAAGATCCAAAAACTGGAGATGTAACGGTAACACCTAAGAAACCAGATGGAACAACATATCCACCAGGAACGAAAGTAGAAATTCCAGGTAAAAATGGCAACCCAATTGTAGTAGAAATCGGTGAAGGAGGAACAGGAAACGTTCCTAATAATGATTTACCAGAAACAGATACGCCAGGAACAGGTAAGATTAAAGAAGATGGAAAACCAGAGGTAGAGATTAAGGTAGAAACACCGAAGAAAATTGATCCTAATGCACCAGAAACAGCACAAGTAGGTACAATTGAAATCACAAGAAAACCAAATGGAGATGCTGTAGTTACACCTAAGACCACAGATGGAAAAAATTATCCTAAAGATACTAAAGTGAAAATTCCAGGAGAAAATGGAACAAGCATCGTAGTGACGATAGGAGAAAATGGTTCAGGAGAAGTACCGAATGACCAACTTCCAAAATATGAAGTACCAGGAAAAGGAACAGTAACAGAGCCAAATAAGAAACCATCACAACCAGTTGCTGTAACAACACCAGCTCGTAAGACACCAACAGTGGAAATGGAACAAAATCCAAATACAGGAGATGTAACGGTAACGCCTAAGAAACCAGATGGAACAACATATCCACCAGGAA
This sequence comes from Streptococcus sp. 1032, assembly GCF_013277015.1. Lineage (NCBI taxonomy): Bacteria > Bacillati > Bacillota > Bacilli > Lactobacillales > Streptococcaceae > Streptococcus > Streptococcus sp. 1032. Next base: position 58,405 of record NZ_VMMD01000001.1, read on the forward strand.
CTAAGGTAGAAATTCCAGGAAAAGATGGAAAAACGATTGAAGTAACACTTGACAAAGATGGCAAAGGTACAGTTCCGAATAATGATTTACCTGATGAGGATACTCCAGGAACAGGTAAGATTAAAGAAGATGGAAAACCTGAGGTGGTTGTCAATGTTGAAACACCGAAAAAAATCAATCCAAATCATCCAGCGACGGAACAACCAACTGAAATCGACATCACAAGAAACTCAAATGGAGATGCCGTAGTTACACCTAAGAAACCGGATGGAATACCATATCCACCAGGAACAACTGTGAAAATTCCAGGAGAAAATGGAACACCTATTGTTGTAACAATCGGAAAAGATGGTTTTGGAATAGTTCCGAATGACAAACTTCCTAAAGATGAAGTGCCAGGAAAAGGAACAGTAACAGAGCCGGGAGCTAGACCATCACAACCAGTGGATGTGACGACACCTGCTCGTAAGCCATCAACTATACGTTTGGATCAAGATCCAAATACTGGAGATGTAACAGTAATTCCTATGAAGCCAGGTGGAGGAACATATCCAACAGGAACTAAGGTTGAAATCCCAGGTAAGAATGGAAATCCAATTGTCGTAACAATTGGGGAAGATGGAAAAGGTACTATTCCTAATAATGACTTACCAGATGGAAATGTACCTGGAACAGGTAAGATTACAGAACCAGGAAAACCAACTACTGAAGCTCAAGTGCTAACACCAGGTAAAATCAATCCACTTGCTCCTCAAACAGAGCAACCAGGTAAGATTGAAATTACAAGAAATCCAAATGGAGATGCTGTAGTTACACCGAAGAAACCAGATGGCTCAACATATCCACCAGGAACAAAAGTAGTTATTCCAGGAGAAAATGGGACACCAATTCTTGTAACGATTGGAGATAACGGCTCAGGAACAGTTCCAAATGATAAACTTCCAAAAGAAGCTGTCACAGGAAAAGGAATTGTAACAGAGCCGAATAAGAAACCGTCACAACCAGTAGCTGTAACGACACCTGCTCGTAAGACTCCAACAGTAGTGCTGACACAAGATCCAGCTACAGGAAATGTCACCGTCACACCGAAAAAACCAGATGGTTCAACATATCCACCAGGAACTACGGTAGAAATTCCAGGGAAAGATGGCAAACCAATCGTTGTACCAATCGGAAATAATGGAACAGGAACAGTTTCAAATAATGATTTACCTGATGAAGATACTCCGGGAACAGGTAGGATTAAGGAACAAGGTAATCCAACAGTTGAAGTTAAGGTAGAAACACCGAAAAAAATTGATCCTACTGCGCCAGAAACGGCAGAATTAGGTACAATTGAAATCACAATAAAACCAAATGGAGATGCTGTGGTAACACCTAAGAAACCAGATGGAACAACAACCTATCCAGAAGGTACTAGGGTGAAAATTCCAGGAGAAAATGGAACATCTATAATTGTGACAATCGGAAAAGATGGATCAGGAACAGTTCCAAATGATCAACTTCCAAAAGAAGCTAAACCAGGAAAAGGAACCGTAACAGAACCAGGTAAGAAACCATCTAATCCGGTGGATGTAACAACCCCAGCTCGTAAGACACCAACAGTAGAGTTGGATCAAGATCCAAATACAGGGGATGTGACGGTAACACCTAAGAAACCAGATGGAACACTATATCCAGAAAATACTAAGGTAGAAATACCAGGTAAGAATGGTAAACCTATCGTCGTAATAATTGGAAAAGACGGAAAAGGAACTATACCTAATAAAGATTTACCAGATGGAATAGAACCAGGAAAAGGAACGATTACGGAACCAGGAAAAGATCCTGTAGAAGTAATTGTAACAACCCCAGCCCGTAAGACACCAACACTAGATGTTTATCAAGATCCAAATACAGGTGACGTTACAGTAACGCCTAAGAAACCAGATGGTTCAACATATCCACCAGGAACGAAGGTAGAAATTCCAGGTAAGAATGGCATACCAATTGTCGTAATAATTGGACAAGACGGAAAAGCTACAATACCAAACAGTGAATTACCAGACGGTAAAGTTCCAGGTACAGGTAAGATTACTGAACCAGGTCAACCAGCTGTAGAAGTTCCAGTAGAAACTCCAGCTAAGGTAACACCAGCAACACCAACAGATACAATTCCAGTTGCACCAGTGACACCTGATACGCCAGTCCCACCTTCTACTGATGGAGATTCTGGTCAAGATACACCTGCGCCTATGCCTGCACCAACAACTCCAATTCCAGATGCAGTTACACCGAATGCAGATCATGAAGATACTACAGATGCTAGTGATAACGGAGCTAAATCAAATGATTCTCAAAATGTATTGCCAAATACAGGAACAGAATCAAATGCGACTCTTGCATCTCTAGGACTTCTTGGTATTCTAAGTGGTCTCGGACTTGCTCTTAGAAAGAAAAAAGAAGACTAAAAATTTAGTCAAATGAACATTCATTCTTTTGTATTGTAAAGACAAACTAGATTGGTTCTGGGAATCGTGTTCGTCATAAAATACAAAGAATGTTTAGATAAAGAAAGCGAACAATGCTAGGATTTTGTTAAAGGGAATTCTAAGTATTGTTCGCTTTTGTGGTATAATAATTACTATGCAGAAAAAACCAACGTCAGCCTATGTGCACATTCCATTTTGTACCCAGATTTGTTATTATTGTGACTTTTCAAAAGTTTTTATCAAGAATCAGCCAGTCGACAGTTATTTAGAGCATCTGTTAGAAGAATTTCGTTCTTATGATATTCAAAAGTTGAGAACCCTCTATATCGGTGGTGGAACACCGACAGCCCTGTCGGCTACGCAACTAGAGGTGTTATTGAAGGGCTTGACTAAAAACTTGGACCTGTCTGTCTTAGAAGAGTTGACCATTGAGGCAAATCCAGGGGACTTGGATGCGGATAAAATTGCTGTTTTGAAGAACTCGGCTGTCAATCGTGTTTCGCTAGGTGTGCAAACCTTTGACGACAAAATGCTGAAAAAGATTGGGCGCAGTCATTTGGAGAAGGATATTTATGAAAATATCGACCGCCTGAAATTGGCTGGTTTTGACAATATCTCTATCGACTTGATTTATGCGTTGCCTGGTCAGACCATGGAGCAGGTCAAGGAAAATGTGGCTAAGGCCATTGGACTGGATATTCCACATATGAGTTTGTATAGCTTGATTTTAGAAAATCATACTGTCTTTATGAACCGTATGAGACGAGGGAAATTGCCTCTGCCTAAGGAGGAACTGGAAGCGGAGATGTTCGAGTACATCATCGCGGAGTTGGAGAGAGCAGGTTTTGAGCATTATGAGATTTCCAATTTCTCAAAGCCTGGTTTTGAAAGTCGTCACAATCTCATGTACTGGGACAATGCTGAATACTATGGCATCGGTGCTGGAGCATCTGGTTATGTCAATGGAGTGCGCTATAAAAACCATGGTCCCATTCGTCATTATCTCAGTGCAGTTGAGGAAGGCAATGCTCGGATCACAGAAGAACACCTGAGTCAAAAGGAGCAAATGGAAGAGGAAATGTTCTTGGGCCTCCGCAAGAAATCAGGAGTTTCCATGGTGCGATTTGAGGAAAAATTCGGTCGGTCTTTTGATGGACTTTATGGAGAAATTGTCAGAGACTTGGTGCAACAAGGCCTCATGCAGGTTGAGGGTGACCGCGTGCGTATGACAAAAAGAGGTCTCTTTTTAGGAGATACTGTAGCAGAACGATTTATTTTGGAGTAGGATGATGGGCTTAACTTATCAAATGAAAATGAAAATTCCTTTTGATATGGCTGATATGAACGGTCATATCAAGCTTCCAGATGTGATTTTGCTATCCCTGCAAGTTTCAGGGATGCAGTCGATTGAGTTAGGAGTTAGTGATAAGGCAATTTTAGAAGAGCATAATCTGGTCTGGATTATCACAGATTATGATATTGAGGTTGTTCGTTTGCCTCGTTTTGCGGAAGAAATCACCATCGAAACAGAAGCTTTGAGCTACAATCGGCTCTTTTGCTACCGTCGCTTTACTATTTATGATGAAGCAGGTCAAGAACTCATTCACATGATGGCGACCTTTGTTCTCATGGATCGAGACAGTCGAAAAGTTCATGCTGTTGAACCTGATATTGTGGCTCCTTACCAGTCTGATTTTGATAAAAAGCTTATCCGTGGGCCAAAGTATGAGTCATTGAACGATCCAATCAGCAAGGATTACCATGTTCGTTTTTACGACTTGGATATGAATGGCCATGTCAATAACAGTAAATACTTGGACTGGATTTTTGAGGTCATGGGAGCGGACTTTTTGACCCACTATATTCCCAAGAAAATCAACCTCAAGTATGTCAAGGAAGTTCGACCAGGTGGGGTGATTACATCGGTTGTTGAACGGACTGGACTGGAAAGCAAGCATGAGATTACAAGCGACGGTGCTACCAATGCCCAAGCTATCATCACTTGGCAAGAAATGAAGAAGGATTAGAGAAAAATATGAAATATAAAGGCTATTTACTTGATTTAGACGGAACGATTTATAAGGGAAAAGACCGAATTCCAGCAGGAGAAGCTTTTGTCCATGAATTGCAAAAGCGGGACATTCCCTATCTCTTTGTAACCAACAATACAACCCGCACTCCAGAGAGTGTTCAGAAGATGTTGGCTCAGAATTTTAATATCGATACGCCCCTATCAACTGTCTACACAGCGACTTTGGCGACTATCGACTATATGAATGATTTGGGGCTTGAAAAGACCGTCTATGTTATCGGAGAAGCAGGGCTCAAGGAAGCCATCAAGGCGGCTGGCTATGTGGAAGACAAGGAAAATCCTGCCTATGTGGTAGTTGGTCTGGATTGGCAAGTCGACTATGAAAAATTTGCCACAGCAACTCTAGCTATCCAAAAGGGAGCTCATTTTATCGGAACCAATCCTGACCTCAATATCCCGACAGAGCGTGGTCTTTTGCCTGGTGCTGGTTCACTGATTACGCTGCTTGAAGTAGCAACACGAGTGAAGCCTGTTTATATTGGAAAACCAAATGCCATCATTATGGACAAGGCGGTTGAGCACTTAGGCTTAGAACGTGAAGAGTTGATTATGGTTGGGGACAACTACCTGACTGATATTCGAGCTGGGATTGACAATGGCATTCCAACGCTCTTGGTGACGACAGGTTTTACTAAGGCAGAAGAAGTAGCAAGCCTGCCAATCGCACCGACTCATGTGGTTTCTAGCCTTGCGGAGTGGAACTTTGATGAAAACTAAATTGACTTTTTGGAGCTCTATGCTCTTTCTCCTCTCTCTTTCTATCCTTCTGACCATTTATTTGGCTTGGATTTTTTATCCGCTGGAAATTCAGTGGCTAAACTTAACGAATCGAGTCTATCTAAAATCAGAAACCATTCAGTACAACTTTCATATCTTGATGAATTACCTGACCAATCCTTTTAGCAAAGTCCTAGAGATGCCTGATTTTCGTTCGTCAGCAGCTGGTCTGCACCACTTTGCGGTGGTCAAGAATCTCTTTCACCTGGTTCAGCTAGTTGGCCTAGTGACACTACCAAGCTTCTATTTCTTTGTCAAAGGGATTGTGAAAAAGGGCTTTTTATCTTTATTCAGTAAGGGGCTTTTGACTCTAGTAGTTTTGCCTTTACTGATTGGGCTTGGGGGAGTGTTGATTGGTTTTGACCAATTCTTTACTCTTTTTCATCAAATTCTCTTTGTGGGAGATGATACCTGGCTTTTTGACCCAGCCAAGGATCCGGTTATTCTGATTTTACCAGAGACCTTCTTCCTTCATGCCTTCCTCCTCTTTTTTGCCCTCTATGAAAGCTTCTTTGGCTATCTGTGTCTGAAAAGTCGTAGGAAGTGAACCGAAAGCTGTTTTTAATTTGTATATATAAAATTGTATATCATTTGAAACTATCGTTAAGAATGAATTAACTAAATCCAATTGTATCAATCGTTCGCAAACAGTCTATTTTTCTTGAAAAAATAGGCTTTTTTTCTAAAAATATCTAGTCAAGCGCTTTATTTTTTTGTATAATAGAAGTAGCAAAGTATAGATAAGAAGAGAAAAGCATGATTACACTATTTCTATCACCGAGCTGTACATCATGTCGTAAGGCTAAAGCCTGGTTAGAAAAACATAAGGTTCCCTTTGTGGAACACAATATTATGACCAGTCCTTTAACAAGAAAAGAATTGCAACACATCCTTTCCTTGACCGAAAATGGTACTGATGACATCATTTCAACTCGTTCAAAAATTTTTCAAAAATTGAATATTGATGTAGAGAGTATTTCGGTATCGGAGTTGCTTCATTTGATTGAGCAGTATCCTAGTCTTTTGCGTCGTCCAATTATTATCGATGCCAAACGTATGCAAATCGGTTTTAATGAAGATGAGATTCGTGCTTTTCTCCCTCGTAGTTACCGTAAGCAAGAACTAAAAGAAGCAAGAATGAGAGCTGGTATTAGTTAATGAACAAACAGTATAGTTACCCACTAGATTTGTCGTGGAGCACTGAAGAACTTGCTTCAGTGCTTTCTTTTTTTAATGATGTTGAAGCTGCCTATGAGGGCAAGGTAGAGGCTAAAAAGTTACTGGACTCCTATAAGGGATTCAAGGCGGTCGTGCCAAGCAAGAGCGAAGAGAAACGTTTGGGGCGAGAATTTGAAACGGTCAGTGGCTATTCGCTTTACCGAGCAGTACAGGCTGCCAAGGAAAAAGGGGAAGGAAAGATTTCTCTTGGAAAGTAAGTTTGAATTTGCCAAAGAGCTTGTCAAGAAAGCAGGCCAGTACATCCTTGACCACATGCAGGAAGACTTGTGTGTTGAGATCAAGTCCTCTCCAACAGATTTGGTGACCAGACTGGACAAGGAAGTTCAGGAGCTATTGGTTGGTGAGATTTTGTCTCGTTATCCTGAGGATAAGATTTGTGCTGAGGAGGGCTGTTTGCGTGCTTCGGTTCAAGAGGGCAAGGTTTGGGTTATTGATCCCATTGATGGGACCAATAATTTTGTCGCCCAGCAGGAAGATTTTGCTGTTATGATGGCTTATTTTGAAAATGGTCAGGGGCAGTTTGGACTGATTTATGATGTGGTCAAAGGGGATTGTTATCACGGTGGTGGTACCTTTCCAGTTTATCTAAATAATAAGCCCCTAGCTCCCTTTAAAGCAAAACCCCTTGGAGATTTTCTCATTGCAGGAAATAGTGGTATGCTAGAAACCAATGAATGGGGACTGGCTGATTTGAGTCGAGCCGTACTAGGTGTACGTGTCTATGGGAGTGCGGCCATTAGTTTTGCCAAGATTTTATCAGGGCGTTTGTTGACCTATGTCACTTATCTGCAACCATGGGATTATGCTGCGGCTAGTATTTTAGGGGAAAGTCTGGGCTATGAGGTTGTGACTCTTTCTGGTGAAGCTCCTGATTTTCAAACCAGACAACCGGTCATGATGCTACCTCTTGAGATGCAGGAGGAAATTCAGTCCTATATTTACGAAAGGAAAAGAACTTAAATGCAATTTCCAGAAGGATTTGTTGAAAAATATGAAGAGATACTAGGAGATGAGGCAAGAGATTTTCTTGCCTCTTTTGAGGAGGAAGCGGTTTCGGCCTTTCGGGTCAATCCCTTAAAAGAAGAGCAACTTTCCTTTTCTGATGCCATTCCTCAAACCCCTTGGGGACACTATGGGAAGGTTTCAGGTAAATCGCCTGAGCATGCTACAGGTTTAGTATATTCGCAAGAACCCGCTGCTCAAATGGTGGCTCAGGTAGCCCAGCCTAGTCCTGGAATGAAGGTTTTGGATTTGGCCGCTGCACCGGGTGGTAAATCAACTCAATTAGCAGCCTATCTAGCAGGGGAAGGGCTTCTTGTTTCCAATGAAATTTCAAGCAAACGGGCTAAGATTTTAGTAGAAAACATGGAGCGCTTTGGAGCGACAAATGTCGTGGTGACCAATGAATCTGCTGACCGTTTGTCCAAGGTCTTTAAAGGCTATTTTGACCTCATTGTCCTAGATGCCCCTTGCTCAGGGGAAGGGATGTTCCGTAAGCAACCAGATGCTATGGACTATTGGAGCCTTGATTATCCGAGCCAATGTGCTAGCTTGCAAAGAGAAATTCTGGAAGATGCAGTAACCATGCTAGCTGAAGGTGGTCGTTTGGTTTATTCGACCTGTACCTGGGCACCAGAGGAAAACGAAGAGATTGTCAACTGGCTGCTGGAAGAGTATGATTTTGACTTGTTGCCAGTAGAGCATATCAATGGAATGGTAGCTGGAATTGACCTGCCAGAAACGGCTCGGATGTATCCTCATCAGTTTAAGGGAGAGGGTCAGTTTGTAGCTCATCTACAATTTAAAGGTGAAAATCCAGGACCAAAATGTAAGGCAAGTAAGAGCAATCTCAGCCGAGAACAAGTTGCCTTGTGGCAGGAATTTGCCCAAAAACATTTGAAAATCAATCTAAGGGGTATCTTGCAGACTTTTGGGGACCAACTCTATCTCCTGCCAGAACTTTTGCCAGATTTAGGAAAACTCAAGATTGCTCGGAATGGCCTGCATCTGGGCACTTTTAAGAAGAAACGTTTTGAACCCAGTTTTGCTCTTGGTCTAGCCTTGAAACCGAGTCAGGTCAAGCAGTCGGTTGAAATTGACCAAGAGGAATTTGTAAAGTATGTGGCAGGAGAAACCGTTCAGCTATCGGAAAGTATGCCAAATGGTTGGTACCAAGTTTTGGTTCAAGGCAATGGTTTGGGCTTTGCTAAGGTGACTGGAAATGTTTTGAAAAATTATTTTCCCAAAGGCCTCAGATTCAAGTGAAAATGCTAGTCAAAGTAGCTTGTCTATGTTATAGTGGAAGTATGGATTTTTTTCAAATTGTCTTTCATTTTAAGTCAAAATTGGTGGAGAAGATAACTGAGTAAATTTCAAGTAAAATCAAGCTAAGAACTTCAGTTGGCTCCCCATTTTCAAAAGAAAAACATAAATAAATAGTTGAAAAAATTCACAGCATTCACCATTATTTTCAAGGAGAAAAACAGTGAAAAAAAGGAAAAAACTCGCTCTATCCCTTGCGGCTCTTTTGCTAGCAGGTTCTTTGGCGGGATGTGCTAGCTGGATTGATCGTGGAGAATCCATGACAGCTGTTGGCTCAACGGCTCTTCAGCCCTTGGTCGAAGCAGCAGCAGATGAATTTGGCTCTATGCACGTTGGAAAAACAGTCAACGTCCAAGGTGGAGGATCTGGTACAGGTTTGTCTCAGGTTCAGTCTGGAGCCGTTGATGTAGGAAATTCAGACGTATTTGCCGAGGAAAAAGACGGTATAAACGCATCCGCTCTAGTAGACCACAAGGTTGCTGTAGCGGGCTTGGCAGTGATTGTAAACAAGGAAGTTGATGTTGAAAATCTGACAACTGAACAACTCCGTAGCATCTTCACAGGTCAAGTAACCAACTGGAAAGAAGTCGGTGGGAAAGACCTAGCCATTTCGATTATCAACCGTGCGGCAAGTTCTGGTTCGCGTGCAACCTTTGATAGTGTTATCATGGATGGTCAATCTGCTGTGCAGAGTCAAGAACAGGATTCAAATGGGATGGTCAAAAACATTGTTTCCCAGACCCCAGGAGCCATTTCTTACCTAGCCTTTGCCTATGTGGATGACTCGGTTAAACGCATGAAGTTGAATGGCTATGAGCCGATTGCAGAAAATGTTACAAGCAATAACTGGCCTTTGTGGTCTTATGAACACATGTACACCCTAGGTCAACCAAATGAATTGGTGGCAGAATTTCTCAACTTTGTCCTCTCAGATGAAGCGCAAAGCGGAATCGTTAAGGGAATGGGCTATATTTCTGTTAAGGAAATGAAGGTTGAAAAAGATGCTGTAGGAACGGTGACAGCACTAGAAGGGAGTCACTAATGAATCAAGAAGAATTAGCTAAAAAATTACTTTCTCCCTCAAAGAACTCTCGTCTAGAGAAATTAGGAAAAGGCTTGACCTTTGCCTGTCTGTCTTTGATTGTCATCATTGTGGCCATGATTTTGATTTTCGTAGCCCAAAAAGGCTTGTCGACCTTCTTTGTCAATGGGGTCAATATCTTTGATTTCCTTTTTGGCCAAACTTGGAATCCTTCAGGTAAACAATTTGGTGCACTTCCTATGATTTTGGGTTCCTTTATTGTCACAATCCTATCAGCCCTTATCGCAACTCCTTTTGCCATTGGTGCGGCAGTCTTTATGACGGAGGTCTCACCAAAAGGTGCTAGAATCTTGCAACCAGCCATTGAATTGCTAGTCGGGATTCCTTCAGTTGTGTATGGATTTATCGGTTTGCAGGTCGTAGTTCCCTTTGTTCGTAGTATCTTTGGTGGAACTGGTTTTGGGATTCTGTCAGGGATTTTCGTACTCTTTGTCATGATTTTACCGACGGTAACCTTTATGACAACCGATAGCTTGCGTGCGGTGCCTCGTCACTACCGCGAAGCCAGTTTGGCTATGGGGGCCACTCGTTGGCAAACCATCTGGCGCGTGACCTTGAAGGCAGCGCGTTCAGGGATTTTTACAGCAGTGGTCTTTGGGATGGCGCGTGCCTTTGGTGAGGCCTTGGCCATTCAGATGGTGGTCGGAAACTCAGCCGTTGTCCCAACTTCCTTGACAACACCTGCTGCGACCTTGACCTCTGTCTTGACCATGGGTATCGGAAATACCGTTATGGGAACAGTTGATAATAACGTTCTCTGGTCACTGGCCTTAGTCTTGCTTTTGATGAGTTTGGCCTTCAACAGTGTGATTAAATTGATTACGAAAGAAAGAGGAAAGAAAAACTATGCACGCTAAGAAATTAGATAAAATTGCAACAGCTGTCCTCTACTCGATTGCAGGAATTATCGTAGCCATCTTGGCATCCTTGATTCTTTATATCTTGGTTCGTGGTTTGCCCCACATCTCTTGGTCTTTCTTGACTGGCAAATCATCTTCTTACCAAGCAGGCGGAGGGATTGGAATTCAGCTCTATAATTCCTTCTTCCTTTTGGTCATTACCTTGGTTATCTCTGTGCCTTTGTCTATGGGAGCTGGGATTTTCCTAGCTGAATATGCTAAAAAAGGTCCTGTGACCAACTTTGTCAGAACCTGTATTGAAATCTTGTCTTCACTGCCATCAGTGGTTGTAGGTCTCTTTGGTTACTTGATCTTTGTAGTTCAGTTTGAGTATGGATTTTCAATCATTTCAGGTGCCTTGGCCTTGACAGTCTTTAACCTGCCTCAGATGACGCGTAATGTTGAAGACAGCTTGAAACACGTTCACCATACGCAGCGTGAGGCTGGTCTGGCCCTTGGAATTTCTCGTTGGGAGACTGTGGTTCATGTGGTCATTCCAGAAGCTCTTCCAGGTATTGTCACTGGGGTTGTCCTGGCCTCTGGCCGTATCTTTGGTGAGGCTGCTGCTCTTATCTATACAGCAGGACAATCCGCTCCAGCCCTTGACTGGTCTAACTGGAATATTCTCAGTGTGACCAGCCCAATCTCTATCTTCCGTCAAGCAGAAACCTTGGCTGTCCATATTTGGAAAGTCAACAGTGAAGGTACTATTCCTGATGGAACCATCGTATCAGCAGGTTCTGCGGCCGTCCTCCTCATCTTTATCCTCATCTTTAACTTTGGAGCTCGCAAACTCGGAAGCTACCTACATAAGAAATTAACCGCTGCCTAAAGGAGAAGCCATGTCAAAATATAATTGGGATGAAAAGCATATCATCACCTTTCCTGAAGAGAAAGTGGCCCTCTCTACTAAGGATTTACATGTTTACTACGGTAAAAATGAATCCATCAAGGGCATCGATATGCAATTTGAAAAGAATAAAATTACTGCCTTAATTGGCCCTTCTGGTTCAGGGAAATCAACCTATCTCCGCAGTCTCAATCGCATGAATGATACCATTGATATTGCCAAGGTCACAGGTCAAATCCTCTACCAAGGGATTGATGTCAACCGTCCAGAAATCAATGTTTATGAGATGCGTAAGCACATCGGTATGGTCTTCCAACGACCAAATCCCTTTGCCAAGTCTATCTACCGCAACATCACTTTTGCCCATGAACGTGCAGGTGTTAAGGACAAGCAAGTCTTGGATGAAATTGTGGAAACCTCTCTTCGTCAGGCTGCTCTTTGGGATCAGGTCAAAGACGATTTGCACAAGTCAGCCTTGACCCTATCAGGTGGTCAGCAGCAGCGTCTCTGTATCGCTCGTGCTATCTCTGTTAAACCAGATATCCTCTTGATGGACGAACCAGCGTCAGCCTTGGATCCGATTGCGACAGCCCAGTTGGAAGAAACTATGTTGGAATTGAAGAAGGACTTTACCATCATCATCGTGACCCACAGTATGCAGCAGGCTGCGCGTGCTAGTGACTACACAGGATTTTTCTACTTGGGTGACTTGATCGAGTACGATAAGACCTCTAATATTTTCCAAAATGCCAAACTACAGTCAACCAATGACTACGTAACAGGACACTTTGGATAGAAAGGAAACAGTATGACAGAAGCGATTTTACAGGTGTCAGACCTGTCCGTTTACTACAATCAAAAAAAGGCCTTGGATAGTGTTTCCCTATCTTTCCAACCTAAGGAAATTACAGCCTTGATTGGTCCATCTGGATCAGGGAAGTCAACCCTTCTCAAAGCAATCAACCGCATGGGGGACCTCAATCCTGAGGTGACCACAACTGGTTCGGTGGTTTACAACGGCCACAACATCTACAGTCCGCGTACAGATACAGTTGAATTGCGAAAGGAAATCGGTATGGTTTTCCAACAACCGAACCCTTTCCCTATGTCTATCTACGAAAATGTTGTTTATGGGCTTCGTATCAATGGAGTGAAGGACAAGCAGGTTCTGGATGAAGCTGTGGAAAAAGCCTTGCAGCGTGCTTCCATCTGGGATGAGGTCAAGGACCGTCTGCATGATTCAGCTATCGGACTTTCAGGTGGACAACAGCAACGTGTCTGTGTTGCCCGTGTCTTGGCAACCAGTCCTAAAATCATTCTCTTGGATGAGCCGACTTCAGCCTTGGACCCTATCTCGGCTGGTAAGATTGAGGAAACCTTGTATGGTCTAAAAGATAAATATACCATGCTCTTGGTTACGCGTTCTATGCAACAAGCTTCTCGTATTTCTGACAAGACAGGATTTTTCCTAGATGGAGATTTGATTGAGTTTAACGATACTAAGAAGATGTTCCTCAACCCACAACATAAGGAAACAGAAGATTATATTTCAGGAAAATTTGGATAAGGAGATAAATGATGTTACGTTCTCAATTTGAGGAAGATTTAGAGAAATTGCACAACCAGTTCTACGCCATGGGACAAGAAGTGCTCTCACAAATCAATCGTACAGTGCGTGCCTTTGTTACGCATGACCGTGATTTGGCCAAGGAAGTCATCGAAGACGATGCAGAAGTAAACGAATACGAAGTGAAATTGGAGAAGAAATCATTTGAAATGATTGCCCTTCAACAACCCGTTTCTCAAGACTTGCGTACTGTTTTGACAGTATTGAAGGCTGTATCTGACTTGGAACGTATGGGTGACCATGCCGTTTCTATTGCCAAGGCGGCAATTCGTATGAAAGGGGAGCAACGTATCCCAGCTGTTGAAGAAGAAATTAAGAGAATGGGTCGCGATGTCAAGAACTTCGTTGAAGCAGCCCTTGAACTCTATCTCAATGGTTCAGTAGATCAGGCCTATGAAGTAGCAGCCATGGATGAAAAAATCAACCATTACTTTGATAGCATTCGTGACTTGGCTACAGAAGAGATCAAGAAAAATCCTGATGCCATTGTTACAGGTCGTGATTATTTCCAAGTGATTGCCTTCTTGGAACGCATTGGAGACTATGCCAAAAATATCTGTGAATGGGTTGTTTACTTTGAAACAGGTAAGATTGTCGAACTATAAAATAGATTCATTCTGTATAAAAAGGAGCTTGGAATCAACTGACGGCTCCTTTTCTTGAATGAAAAAAATATTTTTAAGATAAAAATTCAAAAAACACTTGACAAGTAACTTAGATAGCGTTATAATTATACAAAATTAACAGAGAGGTTGTTTATTTATGAAATCAAAAAAATGGATATTTGTTTTATGTAGTTTTCTTGCAAGTTTCTTCTTAGTAGCTTGCCAGTCGGGTTCTAATGGTTCTCAGTCAGCTCTTGAGGCCATTAAGCAAAAGGGGAAATTAGTTGTGGCGACTAGTCCTGACTATGCACCCTTTGAATTTCAATCCTTAGTTGACGGAAAAAACCAGGTAGTCGGTGCGGATATTGATATGGCCCAAGCTATCGCTGATGAACTTGGGGTGAAGTTGGAAATTTCAAGCATGAGTTTTGACAATGTCTTGACCAGTCTTCAAACTGGTAAGGCTGACCTAGCAGTTGCGGGAATTAGCGCTACTGACGAGAGAAAAGAAGTCTTTGATTTTTCAATCCCTTACTATGAAAACAAGATTAGTTTCTTGGTTCGTAAGGCTGATGTAGAAAAATACAAGGATTTAACTAGCCTTGAAAGTGCTAATATTGCAGCCCAAAAAGGGACTGTTCCAGAATCAATGGTTAAGGAACAATTGCCAAAAGCTCAGCTGACTTCCCTAACCAATATGGGGGAAGCTGTCAATGAATTGCAGGCTGGAAAAGTAGATGCTGTTCATATGGATGAACCTGTTGCCCTTAGCTATGCTGCTAAAAACGCAGACCTAGCTGTCGCAACTGTCAGCTTGAAGATGAAGGACGGCGAAGCCAACGCAGTTGCCCTTAGAAAAAATAGTGCTGATTTGAAAGAAGTGGTGGACAAGGTTATCCAAAAACTCAAGGATGACGGTACCTACCAAAAATATCTTGAAAAGGCAGCAACCCTAACAGAAGTTGAAGAATAATACTCAATGAAAAT
>NZ_VMMD01000001.1:73416-159326 GCF_013277015.1 Streptococcus sp. 1032
GTGGTTTGAAGAGATTTTTGAAGAGTATAAGAAAAAAGCAGAGTTGGAAGTCATTCCAATTCTGCTTTTAAATAGTTTAAAACATTTTCCAGATTGTCTAAGGACACCTTGGCAAATTGATAAGGACAGGCACCCAAGTAAGCCTCTTCAAAGAAATCCAAGCCCAGTTGGCTGTGTTTGAGACTGGCGATTTTAGGATACTGTCTTAGGTCTAGTAATAAACCATCGTGTAGGGGAAAATGAGGAAGGGGACAAGGAGTGTTAGCTAGTCTTTTCTCAATTTGTTTTTGGTAGTCTTCCTGATTGGACAAGCGAGCTAGCCGATTTTTCTCAAATAATTGACTGTCAATATAGAGTGATAGGGCCTTTTGCATGATGAGGTTGCTGTCGTAGTCTAGGATATTTTTGTAGGCCACAAAAGCTTCCTTGATAGCATTTGGAAGAATGAGTGCCGTTATCCGCAGGGCTGGAAAGAGACTGGTTGAGAAGGACTTGATATAAATGACGCGCTCCTCTGTATCCAGATAGTGGAAGGTCTGGCCCTTCTTGGAGTCCAAATCACCCAGATAGTCATCCTCTACGATATAGACTCCATACTTGGCAGCTAAGTCAAGAATAGCTCGTTTGTCCTGCTCTGAGTAGGAATGGCCTAGGGGATAGTGAAATCGAGGAATGGTATAGAAAAACTTAATTTTTCCTGTTTTGAAGTGACCTTCCAGCTCATCCAAGTCAATCCCATCAATGCCTCGTTCAATCGTTTGATAGTCCAATCCCTGAGCAATCAAGAGGCGATTCATTCGATGATAGGTCGGATGTTCCACCAAGATTTCCTTGGCTAGGCTAGGGAAGGAAATTTGAGAGAGAATAAAAAGGGCTTGCTGGGTTCCAGAAGTCAATACCAGTTGGTCAGCCTTGCAGTAAAGAGCTTGGTCAAATAGGAGTTGGTGAATGGACTGTCTTAGGTCTTCTAATCCTTCTTGGTTGTCATAGTAATTAAAAAGGTAGTTTTCTCGACCAATTAAGGTTTCATTGACACAGAGTCGAAAATCGTCATAGGCGCTGGCATGTTCATCGGTAACTTCGATTTCTAGGTCCTGGTGTTGCCCTTGTTCTAGGACATAGTAGCCACTCTGGGGCTTGGCATAGAGATATTGTTCGTGCCGTAATTCCAGCAGGGCTCGTTGAATGGTGTCCTTGCTACAGTGAAAGTCAAGGCTCAGTTGACGGATAGAAGGCAGGCGACTTCCCGTTGGAAAACGTCCAGACTCGATGCCATTTTTCAGATAGGAAACGACCTCTTGGTACTTGCTTTGTTTCTTCATTCCAGACCTCCCTTGATTTTGTTACATTGTACCCTTTTTTTTCCTTCTTGGCAATGTCTAGGGTATTTCTCTCGTTCACATCTAGGGGCAAATGTGGTATACTTAGGAGTAAGATTTATAGAATAACAGACAAGAAAGTGAATGGATAAGAACGTGCAGGAACCAGTGAAATTATTTCAATACAATACCCTTGGAGCCTTGATGGCTGGCCTTTATGGTGGGACCATGACAGTGGGAGAATTGCTAGAGTATGGTGATCTTGGTTTGGGAACCTTGGATTCCATTGATGGGGAATTGATTGTCTTGGATGGCAAAGCTTATCAGGCCAAAGGATCAGGAGATCAGCCAGAAATTGTAGAAGTATCACCAGATGCCCTTATTCCTTACGCAGCAGTGGTACCGCATCAGGCAGAAGTCATTTTCCGCCAGCGCTTTGAGATGACAGACAAGGAATTGGAAGAACGAATCGAGTCTTATTATGATGGGGAAAATCTTTTCCGCTCTATCAAGATTCGGGGGGAATTTTCGCATATGCATGTGCGCATGATTCCTAAGTCGACACCAGATACCAAGTTTGCTGAGGTCGCAACCCATCAACCGGAATATAGTCGTGACAATGTGGTGGGAACCATCGTTGGTTTCTGGACGCCAGAGATTTTCCATGGGGTCAGTGTGGCAGGCTACCATCTGCACTTCATTTCAGATGATTTGACCTTCGGTGGACATGTCATGGACTTTGTCATCAAGGAAGGCATTATCGAGGTAGGAGCAGTGGACCAGTTGGACCAACGTTTCCCAGTACAAGACCGTCAATACTTGTTTGCTAAGTTCAATGTTGACGAGATGAAAAAAGATATTGAAAAGGCGGAATAGGAGAAGAAAATGACCATTCATATTATCATTACCATGTTGCTGTTGCTGGCTTTCTTGATAGGGAGCATTTGGTATGCTAAAAAGAAATACCAGATTAATCTAGCTGTCTTGGGCTTGGGGGCTGTTGCTTTCTTTGTCTCTTCACAGATTTTAGAAAAACTGGTGCATATCTTGGTTTTACATCCTCAAAAAGACGGTAGTATTGCCCTCTTGCAAGAACATCCGCTTGTCTATATCATCTATGGCCTAGCCATGGCAGCATTTTTTGAGGAAACTGCTCGTCTTATTTTCTTCAAATGGTTGGAGAAAAAGAGAAGTTTGGAAAAGGCAGATGCCTTAGCTTATGGATTGGGGCATGGTGGCTTGGAATTGATTTTCCTAGGTCTTACTAGTTTGCTTAATCTCTACTTCGTTCTCTCAGCAGTTCAAACGCAGAATCCACAGGTCATGCAATTGCTGTCTGAAAATATGTTGAAAACTATCCAGTCGCTATCAGTCTGGCAGATTTATTTGCTTGGTTTTGAGCGAATCTTGGCCCTAGGTTTCCAATTACTCTTGACTGTTTGGGTTTACCAAGCTGTTCGCCAGAAGAAATGGATTTATCTCCTAGCGGCCTATGGACTACATGTCTTCTTTGACCTAGCACCATCTCTAGTCCAAGTTGGCTGGTTGACCAATCCAGTCTTGGTTGAAGTTGTCCTAGCACTAGAGCTCGTTCTGGTTGCCTATGGAACCAAGGCAATCTTTTGCAAAAAATCATAAAAAGAGGGGAAACCTCTTTTTTTGTTTAAAATAAGCCCAAGATTTTTTTAGGGTCGTCAAATGGTCTTAAAAATGGTATAATGGAATGAATTTTGTAAAAGGAAGAGTGACATGTCTGTAAGAGAAAAAATACTTGAAATCTTAGAAGGAATTGATATCCGTTTTAAGGAACCCTTGCATAGCTATAGTTATACAAAAGTAGGTGGAGAGGCCGATTATTTGGTCTTTCCACGAAATCGTTTTGAGTTGGCTCGCCTTGTTAAATTTGCCAATCAAGAAAATATTCCTTGGATGGTTCTTGGAAATGCTAGCAACATCATTGTTCGTGATGGTGGGATTCGTGGATTTGTCATCTTGTGTGACAAGCTCAATAACGTTTCCGTTGATGGCTATACCATTGAAGCAGAAGCTGGTGCCAACTTGATTGAAACAACTCGCATTGCCCTTCGTCATAGTTTGACTGGTTTTGAGTTTGCTTGTGGCATTCCAGGAAGCGTTGGCGGTGCTGTCTTTATGAATGCAGGTGCCTATGGTGGTGAGATTGCCCACATCTTGCAGTCTTGTAAGGTCTTGACCAAGGATGGAGAAATCGAGACCCTGTCTGCCAAAGATTTGGCTTTTGGTTACCGCCACTCAGCCATTCAAGAGTCTGGTGCAGTTGTCTTGTCAGCTAAATTTGCCCTAGCCCCAGGAACCCATCAGGTTATCAAGCAAGAAATGGATCGCTTGACGCATCTACGTGAACTCAAGCAACCTTTAGAATATCCATCTTGTGGTTCGGTCTTTAAGCGTCCAGTAGGTCATTTTGCAGGTCAGTTAATTTCAGAAGCTGGCTTGAAAGGCTATCGTATCGGTGGCGTAGAAGTGTCAGAAAAGCACGCAGGATTTATGATCAATGTTGCTGATGGAACGGCCAAAGACTACGAAGACTTGATTGAGTCTGTGATTGAAAAAGTCAAGGAACACTCTGGCGTCACTCTTGAGAGAGAAGTCCGTATTTTAGGTGAAAGCAAGTAGGAAGCTGTAGTTGAAAAGCTGCTGCTATGTCATGGAAAGGGGGTGAAAGCCTATCGTTAGTGCAGAAGAATGTAGGCAGTTTAATCTCCTACACGAGGTAGTGGCGGCCTGACAGAGCCCTGATCTGTTAATCTATGAAAAAGAAGGAATAAATGACAATTGAAAAAACCAATTATTGAATTCAAAAACGTCTCTAAGGTTTTTGAAGACAGCAACACCAAGGTTCTCAAAGACATCAACTTTGAGTTGGAAGAAGGGAAATTCTATACCCTTCTAGGCGCATCTGGTTCAGGGAAATCAACTATCCTAAACATCATTGCAGGTTTGCTAGATGCGACGACTGGAGATATTTTACTGGACGGTGTTCGTATCAACGACATCCCAACCAACAAGCGAGACGTCCATACCGTTTTCCAATCTTATGCCTTGTTTCCACATATGAATGTGTTTGAAAATGTTGCTTTTCCACTTCGCTTGCGTAAGATTGACAAGAAAGAAATCGAGAAACGCGTAGCGGAAGTTCTCAAGATGGTTCAGTTGGAAGGTTACGAAAAACGTTCCATTCGTAAACTATCTGGAGGACAACGTCAGCGTGTAGCTATTGCCCGTGCCATCATCAACCAACCTCGTGTGGTTTTGTTGGACGAGCCTCTGTCAGCGCTGGATTTGAAATTGCGAACAGACATGCAGTACGAACTGCGTGAACTACAACAACGATTGGGCATTACCTTTGTCTTTGTTACACACGATCAGGAAGAAGCCCTTGCCATGAGTGACTGGATTTTTGTCATAAATGATGGCGAGATTGTCCAGTCTGGAACGCCTGTAGACATCTACGATGAGCCAATTAACCATTTTGTTGCTACCTTTATCGGTGAGTCAAATATCTTGCCAGGTACCATGATTGAGGACTACTTGGTTGAGTTTAACGGCAAACGCTTTGAAGCGGTCGATGGTGGGATGAAGCCAAATGAACCAGTCGAGGTTGTCATTCGTCCAGAGGACTTGCGGATTACCCTTCCTGAAGAAGGCAAGCTCCAAGTTAAGGTCGATACTCAACTTTTCCGTGGGGTGCATTATGAGATTATCGCCTATGACGAACTCGGAAATGAATGGATGATCCACTCAACTCGTAAGGCCATCGTTGGTGAGGAAATCGGTCTGGACTTTGAACCAGAAGACATCCACATCATGCGTCTCAACGAAACAGAAGAAGAATTCGATGCTCGTATCGAAGAATACGTGGAAATCGAAGAGCAAGAAGCAGGTCTGATCAATGCAATCGAGGAGGAAAGAGATGAAGAAAACAAGCTCTAAACTCTTTGTAGTGCCTTATATGCTTTGGATTGCCCTCTTTGTACTCGCACCCTTGGTCTTGATTTTTGGACAATCCTTTTTCAACATCGAAGGCCAGTTCAGTTTAGAAAACTATAAATCTTACTTTGCGTCACAAAACTTGACCTATCTCAAAATGAGCTTCAACTCTGTGCTCTATGCAGGGATTGTGACCTTTGTAACCCTACTTATCAGCTATCCAACAGCCCTCTTTTTAACCCGTCTCAAGCATCGTCAACTCTGGCTCATGCTGATTATTCTGCCTACCTGGATCAACCTTCTTCTTAAGGCCTATGCCTTTATCGGAATTTTTGGTCAAAATGGCTCTATTAACCAATTTTTGGAATTTATCGGAATCGGTTCACAGCAGTTGCTCTTTACCGATTTCTCCTTTATCTTTGTCGCAAGCTATATCGAGCTTCCCTTTATGATTTTGCCCATTTTCAATGTCTTGGATGATATGGATAACAACCTCATCAATGCCAGCTACGACCTCGGTGCGACTAAGTGGGAGACCTTCCGCCATGTCATCTTCCCTCTATCGATGAATGGGGTGCGAAGTGGGGTTCAATCGGTTTTTATTCCCAGTTTGAGTCTTTTCATGCTGACCCGTTTGATTGGTGGGAACCGCGTTATCACCTTGGGGACAGCCATTGAGCAGAACTTCCTAACCAATGACAACTACGGTATGGGTTCAACCATCGGTGTGATTCTCATCTTGACCATGTTCATCACCATGTGGGTGACCAAGGAAAGGAGAGAACGATGAAAAAATTTGCTAACCTTTATCTGGGACTGGTCTTTCTTGTCCTCTATCTTCCCATTTTTTACCTGATTGGCTATGCCTTTAATGCAGGTAACGACATGAATAGCTTTACAGGCTTTAGTTTGAGCCATTTTAAAACCATGTTTGGCGATGGTCGTCTCATGTTGATTGTGACTCAGACCTTTTTCTTGGCCTTTCTGTCAGCCTTGATTGCGACCATTATCGGGACTTTCGGTGCTATTTACATCTACCAGTCTCGTAAGAAATACCAAGAAGCCTTTCTTTCACTCAATAATATCCTCATGGTTGCGCCTGACGTTATGATTGGTGCCAGCTTCTTGATTCTCTTTACCCAACTCAAGTTTTCACTTGGCTTTTTGACCGTTCTATCTAGTCACGTGGCCTTCTCCATTCCTATCGTGGTCTTGATGGTCTTGCCTCGACTCAAGGAAATGAATGGGGACATGATTCATGCGGCTTATGACCTTGGTGCCAGTCAATTTCAGATGTTCAAGGAAATCATGCTTCCTTACCTGACACCGTCTATCATTGCAGGTTATTTCATGGCCTTCACCTATTCGCTAGATGACTTTGCTGTGACCTTCTTTGTAACGGGAAATGGCTTTTCAACCCTGTCAGTCGAGATTTACTCTCGTGCTCGCAAGGGGATTTCCTTAGAAATCAATGCCCTGTCTGCCCTTGTCTTTCTCTTTAGTATTATCCTAGTGGTTGGATATTACTTTATCTCACGTGAGAAGGAGGAGCAAGCATGAAAAAACTCTATTCATTTTTAGCAGGAATTGTAGCCATTATCCTCGTCTTATGGGGAATTGCGACTCATCTAGATAGTAAAATCAATAGTCGAGATAGTCAAAAACTGGTCATTTACAACTGGGGTGACTATATCGATCCAGAACTCTTGGAGAAATTCACAGAAGAAACAGGAATCCAAGTCCAGTATGAGACCTTTGATTCCAACGAAGCCATGTATACCAAGATCAAGCAGGGTGGAACGACCTACGATATTGCCATTCCTAGTGAATACATGATTAACAAGATGAAGGATGAAGACCTCTTGGTACCGCTTGACTATTCAAAACTTGAAGGTCTTGAAAATATCGGACCAGAGTTCCTCAACCAGTCCTTTGACCCAGGCAATAAATTCTCCATCCCTTACTTCTGGGGTACCTTAGGAATTGTTTACAATGAAACCATGGTAGATGAGGCGCCTGAGCATTGGGATGACCTCTGGAAGCCAGAGTATAAGAACTCTATCATGCTCTTTGATGGGGCACGTGAGGTACTGGGACTAGGACTCAATTCGCTAGGCTACAGCCTCAACTCCAAGGATACCCAGCAGTTGGAAGAGACAGTGGACAAGCTTTACAAGCTCACTCCAAATATCAAGGCTATCGTTGCTGACGAGATGAAGGGCTACATGATTCAGAACAATGCTGCTATCGGCGTGACCTTCTCTGGTGAAGCCAGCCAAATGCTAGAAAAAAACGAAAATCTACGCTATGTGGTTCCGACTGAGGCCAGCAACCTTTGGTTTGACAATATGGTCATTCCCAAAACAGTCAAAAACCAAGATGCAGCCTATGCCTTTATCAATTTTATGTTGAAACCTGAAAATGCTCTCAAAAATGCAGAGTATGTTGGCTATTCAACACCAAACCTACCAGCTAAGGAATTGCTCCCAGAGGAGAAAAAAGAAGACAAAGCCTTCTATCCAGACGCTGAAACCATGAAACACCTAGAAGTTTATGAGAAATTTGACCATAAATGGACAGGCAAATATAGCGACCTCTTCCTACAATTTAAAATGTATCGGAAGTAGGAGTAGAATGTAAGAAAACGAATCAGTTAAGCTGGTTCGTTTTTTAATAGAAGGCAATTTTTGTAACTGTATGTTTTTCTATGATAGTTGCTTGCCTAGTAGTATACTAAGCTTAACCTTACAGAAAGCGGTAACAAATAATGAAAATGTCTACTTTTTTCAAAAAAAGTTTCTGGCCAACCTTTTTGACTGTTCAGCAAACATATATACTATTTTATCTAAAGGATGGTTTGGATCGACAATACCTAACAACTGAGTCTATATATTTGGTGATAGGAAACTTTATATTTGCAAATATTTGCGTAGCTATATTTAGCAATTCGAAAACTTGGGATAAAAGTTGGGATAAAAAGAGTGATAGTAGTAAGAAAAAATATATTCTGAAAAAGTAATCTGAGATGTAGAGAATTGCTCTGATTCAACGAAGATGATTTCCAGTTGACGCAAGCTTAAAAAAACGTTATAATAAGAAAGTTGAGAATTGATTTTCTCTTGTCTTAGTCCAGAGAAATGGCGGTGCTGCAAGCCATCTAAGCTAGGAAATCATGCTACTCAATTTAACAATTGCATAAGAATAAGAGAATGACAAGTTCATTGAATGAAGGTGGTACCGCGGTTTTTCGCCCTTCGTGATATGAGCTTGTCTTTTGATTTTTGGAGGTGTTGATGAAAACATTTCTTGTCAAACAAAAGTTTCGTCTTGGAGGCGAACGCTTCGCTATCAAGGACGACAGGGGAGAAATCGCCTATCAGGTGGAGGGATCATTTTTTAAGATTCCCAAAACTTTTACCATCTATGATGCGGCTGGTGAACAGGTTAGTCAAATCAGTAAAGAAATCTTGACCTTGCTTCCTCGTTTTGAGATTCAGCTTCGGGATGGCTCGAGTTTTGTCATTCGGAAGAAGTTGACCGTCTGGCGAGATAAGTATGAGTTTGATAATTTAGGTCTTCGTATCGAGGGCAATATCTGGGATTTGAATTTCAAATTGCTGGATGATCGCGATCAGTTGATTGCAGAAATTAAAAAGGAACTCTTCCATCTGACCTCTACCTATAACGTAACAGTCCTTGAGGACGCTTATGCAGACCTAGTCATTTCTCTCTGTGTCGCGATTGACTATGTGGAAATGCTGGAAAGCCAATCACATTAAACAAGTAAATAAGGAGACAATATGAAACAACTATCTAGTGCACAAGTACGCCAAATGTGGCTTGACTTCTGGGCGACCAAAGGTCACTCTGTAGAACCATCAGTAAGTTTGGTTCCTGTAAATGACCCAACTCTTTTGTGGATTAACTCTGGGGTAGCAACTCTTAAGAAATACTTTGATGGGACTATTATCCCAGAAAATCCACGTATTACCAATGCGCAAAAGGCTATCCGTACCAACGACATCGAAAACGTAGGGAAGACTGCACGTCACCATACCATGTTTGAAATGTTGGGGAACTTCTCTATCGGTGATTACTTCCGTGACGAAGCGATCACTTGGGCTTATGAGCTTTTGACAAGCCCTGAGTGGTTTGACTTCCCAGCTGAAAAACTTTACATGACTTACTATCCAGCTGATAAAGATTCATACAACCGCTGGATTGAAGTGGGAGTGGATCCAAGTCACTTGATTCCAATTGAGGACAACTTCTGGGAAATCGGTGCGGGACCTTCTGGACCAGATACAGAAATCTTCTTTGACCGTGGGGAAGCCTTTGACCCAGAAAATATCGGTCTTCGCCTGCTTGCAGAAGATATTGAAAACGACCGTTATATCGAAATCTGGAACATCGTTTTATCACAATTTAACGCAGACCCTGCTGTTCCTCGTAGCGAATACAAGGAATTGCCACACAAGAACATTGATACGGGAGCTGGTTTGGAGCGTTTGGTGGCCGTTATCCAAGGGGCTAAGACCAACTTTGAAACAGACCTCTTCATGCCAATCATTCGTGAAGTAGAGAAATTGTCTGGTAAGGTCTATGACCAAGATGGCGACAACATGAACTTCAAGGTCATCGCAGACCACATTCGTTCTTTGTCATTTGCCATCGGTGATGGTGCCCTTCCAGGAAATGAAGGTCGTGGTTATGTCCTTCGTCGTCTCCTTCGTCGTGCGTCTATGCATGGTCAAAAATTGGGTATCAACGAGCCTTTCCTTTACAAACTCGTTCCAACCGTTGGAAAAATCATGGAAAGCTACTACCCAGAAGTGCTTGAAAAACGTGACTTTATCGAAAAAATCGTTAAGAGCGAGGAAGAGTCATTTGCCCGTACCCTTCACTCAGGTCAACACTTTGCCCAAGGAATCGTAGCAGACTTGAAAGAAAAAGGTCAATCTGTCATTGCTGGTTCAGATGTCTTCAAACTCTATGATACTTATGGGTTCCCAGTTGAATTGACTGAAGAAATCGCTGAAGAAGCTGGTATGACTGTAGACCGTGAAGGTTTTGAAGCAGCCATGAAAGAACAGCAAGAACGCGCGCGTGCGTCAGCTGTCAAGGGTGGTTCAATGGGTATGCAAAATGAAACCCTCCAAAACATCACTGTAGAAAGTGTCTTCAACTACAATGCTAGCCAATTGTCTTCTAAATTGGTAGCTATCGTGGCTGACAATGCAGAAGTAGAAGCTGTATCTGAAGGAACTGCCTCTCTTATCTTTGCGGAAACTCCATTCTACGCTGAGATGGGTGGACAGGTGGCTGACCACGGACAAATCTTGGATGAGTCAGGTAAGGTCGTGGCTACTGTGACTAATGTTCAAAAAGCACCAAACGGACAAGCTCTTCACACTGTTGAAGTCCTTGCACTGCTTGCCTTGAACCAAGAATATACCTTGGCAATTGATACAAATCGTCGTCACCGTGTTATGAAAAACCACACTGCGACTCACTTGCTTCACGCTGCTCTTCACAATATCCTTGGAAATCATGCGACACAAGCAGGATCTCTTAACGAAGTTGAATTCCTTCGCTTTGACTTTACCCACTTCCAAGCAGTAACTGCAGAAGAATTGCGTGCTATTGAACAGCAAGTCAATGAAAAAATCTGGGAAGCACTTGAAGTGAAGACAGTTGAAACAGATATTGACACTGCCAAGGAAATGGGAGCGATGGCCCTCTTTGGTGAGAAATACGGCAAGGAAGTCCGTGTTGTTACAATCGGTGACTACTCTATCGAGCTTTGTGGTGGTACCCACGTTGGCAACACTTCTGAAATTGGTCTCTTCAAGATAGTCAAAGAAGAAGGTATCGGATCAGGAACTCGCCGTATTTTAGCAGTGACTGGTAAGGAAGCCTTTGAAGCCTATCGTGAACAAGAAGACGCACTTAAAGCTGTCGCAGCAACCTTGAAAGCACCTCAAGTCAAGGAAGTACCTCATAAAGTAGAAGGACTTCAAGAACAACTTCGTCAATTGCAAAAAGAAAATGCTGAGTTGAAAGAAAAAGCCGCAGCTGCAGCTGCAGGCGACATCTTCAAGGATGTTAAGGAAGTCAACGGTCACCGTTACATTGCTAGTCAAGTGTCTGTATCAGATGCCGGTGCTCTTCGTACTTTTGCGGATAACTGGAAACAAAAAGACTACTCTGATCTTCTTGTCCTAGTTGCCGCTATCGGTGACAAAGTCAATGTCCTTGTAGCAAGCAAGACAAAAGACCTTCATGCAGGAAACCTTGTCAAAGAATTAGCACCAATCGTCGATGGACGTGGTGGTGGTAAACCAGACATGGCCATGGCAGGGGGAAGCAACCAAGCTAAGATCCAAGAATTGTTGGATGCAGTAGCAGGTAAATTGTAATCAAGTAAAGATCTATCCATTTGGGTAGGTCTTTTTGTGAATGCAAAAAAGCCAAATCCGTTTGGACCTGGCTTGATTATTATGCACTATTAGATTGTATTGGCTGCCCAGACACTTACGGATCTAGCTGAGACTGGGAATTGTCCATAACCTTCCTCATCGATTGTAACTTGATCTTGGTGGTTTCCAAGTAAATCTATGAAAGTTTGGTTAGCCCATTCTTGGCCGACAAACATTGATTTGCTGTTTTCTTGGTCATTTGAGATAAGGACTGCGATTGGGGATTGATGTTCAGCACCTGAACGTACCCAACCGATACAGTTAGGATCATCAAAGTAGTCATTTTGTTCTCCATAGGCCAAATCTTTTCGGATGGCTAGGAGGCGGTCAAGGACCTCTTTGAAATCTTGTTGAGCATATTGTCCTGAAATCCCATAGTAGTCTCCGTAAAAGACACATGGAAGGCCATTTTGGCGTAACAGAATGAGGGCATAGGCTGCTGGTTTAAACCATTCTTCAACGGTAGACTCAAGAGCCTGACCTCGTTGTGTATCGTGGTTGTCGACAAAAGTCACAGCCTTGTCAGGCTTGAGTTCAACCAGGCTATCTGTGAAAATACCACGAAGGTCATAGTTGGAACCTGCTCGGCTAGCATCAAAGAGATTCTGGTGGAGACGAACATCGACAAGGTCAAAGCGTTCTTCCGTTTTTTCAAGATAGTCCAGATTGGCTTCCTTGTCTGGATTCCAAAATTCACCAAAAACATAGAAATCCTCACCGTATTTTTCCTTCATATCGCGGATAAAATTGCTCATGAAGAAAGAGTCAATGTGCTTAACGGCATCCAAACGGAAACCAGCAATACCAGTCGTCTCCATGAACCAGTCAGTCCAGTCATAGATATTTTTGATAACTTCAGGATGCTTAAAGTCTAGGTCGGCATACATGAGGTAGTCGTAGTTACCATTTTCGTTATCGACCAATTCCTCATTTGCCCAGCCCTTGTTGTCCCCTTGGATGAGATAAATCCCAGACTTACGGCGTTTTGCATCATAGTCAGTACCTGTGAAGTGGTACCAGTGCCAGTGGAAGTCATTGTAGGTATCGTGGCGACCATCGAAGGTAAAGCTAGTCCAGCCATTGATGGTGAAAGGTTCTCCAAGTTCGACTGTACGGTCTACAGGATCCACTTCGATGACCTGAAAGGCTTCCATGTGATCAGCCGCCGCCTTGTGATTGAGCACCACATCGGCCATAGGTTGAATTCCCTGTGCTTTTAGGGCTTGAATGGCTTGAAGATAGTCTTCTTTGAAACCATACTTGGTACGGACTGTCCCTTTTTGGTTGAACTCTCCTAGGTCGAATAAGTCATAGACCCCATAGCCTACATCTTTTTCATTGGTAGCCTTGAAAGCTGGTGGCATCCAGACATGGCTGATACCGAGATTAGCTAGGTGTGGAGCATCTTCAGCCAGACGCGTCCAGTGCTGACCGTCGTGGGGCAGATACCATTCAAAGTATTGCATGAGTGTTTGATTTTGCATGATGTTTCCTCTTACTTGTCAATCTTGTTCTTTATTCTATCATAAAGTATCTCTTGGCGCAAACGTTTGCGTAAGAATAGAAGGAAACTATTGTATCTACTTAAAATAAAGTGTTGATTTTTTTGTATCAAAGTGCTAGTATAATAGTATGTAATATAGATAAAGATAGGAGTCATCCCATGATTGAATTTCAAAATGTTAGTAAGTTGTATGGTGATAAAGAGGCTTTGAGCAATCTCAATTTGCAGATTGAAAATGGGGAGATTATGGGCTTGATTGGCCATAACGGTGCTGGAAAATCGACTACCATAAAATCCCTAGTCAGTATCATTTCGCCCAGCAGTGGTCGTATTTTGGTAGATGGTCAGGATTTATCGGAAAATCGCTTGGCTATTAAACGAAAGATTGGCTACGTTGCAGACTCGCCTGACTTATTTTTACGCTTAACGGCCAATGAATTTTGGGAATTGATTGCCTCATCCTATGATTTGAGCAGCTCTGACTTGGAGGCTAGTCTAGCTAGGCTATTGAACGTTTTTGATTTTGCTGAAAACTGCTATCAGGTTATTGAAACCCTTTCTCACGGAATGCGTCAGAAAGTCTTTGTCATCGGAGCACTCTTGTCCGATCCCGATATTTGGGTCTTGGACGAACCCTTGACAGGTTTGGATCCCCAGGCTGCCTTTGATTTGAAGCAAATGATGAAGGAGCATGCGCAAAAAGGCAAGACAGTCTTGTTTTCAACCCATGTCCTAGAGGTGGCAGAGCAAGTCTGTGATCGGATTGCCATTTTGAAAAAGGGGCATTTGATTTATTGTGGTAGCGTAGAGGACTTGAGAAAAGACCACCCAAACCAGTCTTTAGAAAGTATCTATCTTAGCCTTGCTGGTAGAAAAGAGGAGGTTTCAGATGCGTCTCAAGGTCATTAAAAAATTAGTTGATATCAATATCCTCTATTCATCTCAAGAAGCTAATCTGGCTAACCTACGAAAGAAGCAAGCTAAGAATCCTGAGAAAAAAGTAAATGTTTCCGCTAGAGTCCTAAGTTCTTACATTTTTTCTAGTCTCTTGATGCTTTTCATGTTTATAAATATAGCCTTTCGTTTTCCTTTTGAGGAAATACCAAGTTTTTTTAGTAGCATGGTTGCTATTTTACTGGTGCTTGCCTTTTCAACTTCTTTCACTGCATTTTACAATGTCTTTTATGAGAGTAAGGACTTGGCATCGTATAGGCCCTATGCCTTTAAAGAATCAGAGATTATAATTGCTAAAGGACTGTCTGTTCTCTTGCCAGCTCTAGCTGGAATTGTACCAATCCTAGCTTATTTTCTAGTCCTCTATATTAGGCTAGCTCCTTCTCTTTGGCTGGGCTTGCCTTTGATGCTGCTGTCCTTGGCCTTATTATTTGTCTCTGTTACTTTAGTGATGGTAGTGGCAGTACATTTCTTGGCTCAGACTAGGGTCTTCAGAAAGTATCAGTCTATTTTTTCGAATGTGATGATTGGGATAGGAGTTCTCATACCTTTAATATTTGTCCTCTTTCTACAGTCGACTTTTGGAAGTATTGTTGACAAAGTTAGAGACATTCCATTTCTCCTTTATCCTCTTCATATCTTTTACAAAATAGCAGTGGAGCCTTTTTCGACAGAAGCCATACTGGGTCTGCTCGCTTGGATAACTCTAACTGTCTTCTTACTTTACCTGACCAAAAAGAAGGTTCTTCCTCATTTTTATGACGTGATTCTGCTTAACAGTGAGGAGAAGGTCAAGAAAGAACGTCGCAGTAAGGAGAGAATTTCAACTACTAAAAAAGGATTTTTCCGTATGGTTTTACGCTACCACCTCACCCTCTTGGGACAGGGGACTGGCGTGATTACAGTGCTTTTTACAAGTGCTTTCCTTCCTTATCTCATGATGATTGGTCTGATTTCCAAAATCCGAGATTCTCAGATAGTTCCAGACATTCATCCTCCATACTGGTTACCCTTGTTTTTTGTAGGAGTGTTTATAGCAGTTGTCAATAACAATATCACCAGCCTGCATTCAATTGCCTTGTCCTTGGAGAGAGAAAATGTTGATTTTCTTAAGAGTTTACCCTTTGACTTTGCTCGTTATGTGAAAGTGAAATTTTGGATTATATTTGCTGTCCAGTCCTTTTTACCAGTCCTGACTTTACTTGGTCTTTCTCTATATCTAGGCTTGCCCATCCTTTCGATGATTTACCTTATTGTGGCCTGGATCTTTGCAAGTGTCATCCTTTCTTGCCACCATTACCTTAAGGACGTTAAAAATCTGTCAACCAATTGGAGTAACATTACGGACCTGGTGAACCGTTCAAATCGTATAGTAGCAATAGTTTTACTCTTAATTTATAGTGTTATCTTAATGGCCCTTGTAATAGGGAGCTTATTCTTGGTTCGGTCTCTCTCCCCTATCCTTGCCATTAGCTTGGGAGTAGGAGCTCTTATCCTCTTGCTTGGTCTTGCTATTTTTGGCTATCATTACTACCTGTCACGCATATTGGCAGAAATAGAAAAAAGATGAGATAGTTGGTCGCTTGCTTGATAAATTTAATTCGACAAACGCTTTTATAGTTTGTTAGAATGTAGTTGTAAATGATTAAGATTGGTAATCAAAAATATATAGGGAGGAATGTTTTGAATAAGAAATATAATCTAGTTCTATTATTGTTGTTTATAGTTTATTTATTGGGATATTTTTCAATTTCAAAAACGTTCATTCCTATAATGTGTGTGATCCAAGTATTTTTGATAGAACATATATTTAAAGTTCGAAATAGAATGATGCAAATAGGTGAAATTTTAATTATTGTTGCTTCTATAATATTATTTATTGATAGTATATTTAGTTTGTAACAAAAGGCTTTTCTATAAAATCAAATTTTCCAGATACCTGCTGAAGCTGATTTATATCCTAATATTTCTTCTACTATCTTCGTCACTAAACTTGACAGACATATATTGCAGGTACAACCTCTCTACCTACAATCTTACAGGTTAGTTTCTTAGTTTGTTATTTGATTTTCATTGAATTTTATTTTATAAAAAGAAATGCTCCTCCACGATGGAAGAGCATCTTTTATTGTGATTTTGATTCGGTTTCGGCCGACTCGGGATGGAGTTCTTGGTAACTTGGTGCCTTGAAAAGGTCAGTACTGGTCTTACCTTGTCGTTGGCTAAAGAGACTGTTTGATTGACTACCTTTTTCCTGCTCAATCTTTTGAAGAATTGGTAAAGAATTGAGGTAAGAAATACTTTCAGTATCAACTTTTCCAAGATGATCTTTTTGGTAAAAACGTATCAAATCGCCAGTTTGAATCTGGTCGCTGATTTTCAGCTGTTGACTGGCTGCCTGTCGAACGCTTTCCAGTTCGGTCTGAGCTTGTTCATCAAGATTGCTGATTTCAAGACCGCTTTCAGTATAGTAGGTTCGTCCGTCGTAGTTGGTATATTTTGGTGTGACGAAGGAATTGGCAGTTCGAAAGGCAACGATTTCTTGGTGGTCTGGTGATAGGAGGTCTTGGCCGACTTGAAGGAAGGAATTGGACTCAATACCAAGGAGGTGTTCGAGAGTTGGTAAGATATCGATTTGTCCACCGTAGGTATTGATGATTTGTCCTTTTTCATAGCCAGGCATGACCACCATAAAAGGCACTCGTTGCAACATGGCATTGTCGTAATTCGACCAGTTCTCAGAAGTCTTGCCAATCAAGGGTGCCAGCTCAGGATTGCGGGAGTTGGAAATCCCATAATGGTCTCCGTAGATGACGATGATGGATTTTTCATAGAGGCCACTTTCTTTGAGATAGTCAAAGAAGGCCTTGATAGCACTGTCCAGATAGTTAGCTGTTTGGAAGTAGCCATTGATGGTTTCATCTTTGGTTTTAGCCAAGGGGAAACCAAGCTCATCGCCTGTCAGATTGCTAGCATAGGGATAGTGATTGGACACCGTGATATACTTAGCATAAAAAGGTTGCTGTAAATGCTCCAGATACTGAATAGAATCTTTCATCATGATTTTATCATTTAAACCATATTGGAAAGAGTTGCTACTGTCTTGCTTGGTGAAGTAGGAAGCATCAAAGAAGTATTGGTAGCCCCATTGCTTGTAGGTCGTATTTCGGTTCCAGAAGGTCCCGATATTGCCGTGAAAGACAGCACTTGATTGGTAGCCGTTTTTTGATAGGATAAAAGGCGCAGCTTGCTGGGTATTGGTACCTCCATAGTTGACCATGAAGGAACCTTGGTCAAGTCCAAACAAACCAGTTTCCAGCATGGTTTCCGCATCTGAGGTCTTCCCAGCCTTGACTTGGTTAAAGATATTCGAAAAGGCTAGGGTTGATTGCGAATGGTAGAGGGAGTTGAGGAAGGGAGTGACTTCATGCTCAGTTCCATCTATGTTGAGTTTATAGTCAAGCAGGAACTGCTGGAAGCTCTCCAAGTGGAGATAAATCACATTTTTCCCTTTGGCTAAGCCGAAATAGTCTGGATTGGGCTTAGCCGAATGTTCTTGAATATAATCTGTAATAGGTTGAAGGTCGGTCTCAGAGGCCTTAGCACGTTCTTTGTTGGCGCTATAGGATTGATTGGCACTATAACCTAAAAAGGCGGGCAAACTAAGGGCACGAACAATATAATAATTAGAAAATCCTCGCGACAGGAGATCGGGACGCTCAATTTCAGCCAAGAAAAGATTAGCAGAAAAGAGCAGGGCTGAGAGTGCAGTGATAGCAACACTTGAGCGGAATTTGAAAGGTCTCCTATCCAGCTGGATGAATTTTTTATAGAAAAGGAAAGCCAGCAATGGGAAATCCATAAAATAGATGAAATCCCAAAAGCGCAGTAACTCTAGTTCTGCAGTACCAACAGACACCTTGCTGACCACCTTCATGGTATTAGCCGTGATAAAGTCGCTAAATTCTCGATAGTAAAAGACATTGGAATAAAGCCAAATGAATAAAAGGCTATAAATAGCTATACTCAGGCCATAAAAAATCTTGGTTGAGCGAGCATAGAGGGCTAGAGCCAGCAGGAGTAGCCCCAAAGGAAGGGGATTGAAAAAGGCGATAAAGGCAAGGTAATTTCCCTGCAACTTGCCCACTTGAATATCTAAATTAAAGTCAACGGCATAGGCTAATAAGGTTTTGAGCCAATAGAGGATTAAAAGGGTTAGGACAAAACCCAGTCTGGTACCCATGGCTTTTTGGATTTTGTTAAAATTGCTTTTCACACATTTACTTCCTAATTTTTTATTAGTATTAGTATACCATTTTTTAAAAGAAGAGTAAAAAAGCAAGGGTAGTTTCTTTTTTGAGAATTGGCTAAAAGTTTGATATAATGGTAGTTATGAATAGAATAAGAGTCAGCAAAAGGCTTGAAAAGAAGCTCGCTAAGGGGCTAGTTTTACTAGAAGCCAGTGATCTTGAGAATGTCAATCTCAAGGATCAGGAAGTAGAAGTCCATAGTCAAGATGGAACCTTTCTTGGTACTGTCTACCTTTCCCAGCAAAACAAGGGCTTGGGCTGGTTTGTTAGTAAGGACAAGGTGGCCTTCAATCAAGCTTTCTTTGAAACGCTGTTTAGACAAGCTAAAGAAAAGAGAAGCGCCTACTATCAAGATGAATTGACAACTGCCTTTCGTCTCTTCAACCAAGAGGGAGATGGCTTTGGCGGTCTGACAGTGGACCTTTATGGCGACTATGCCGTCTTTTCTTGGTATAACTCTTATGTTTATCAGATTCGTCAGACAATCTCAGAAGCTTTTAGACAGGTTTTTCCTGAGGTTTTAGGAGCCTATGAGAAGATTCGCTTTAAGGGTTTGGACTATGAATCTGCCCATGTTTATGGTCAAGAAGCACCTGACTTTTTCACTGTTTTGGAAAATGGTGTTCTGTATCAAGTCTTTATGAACGATGGCTTGATGACAGGGATTTTCCTAGACCAGCATGAAGTTCGCGGTAGTTTAGTGGATGGATTGTCTATGGGTAAATCCTTGCTCAATATGTTTTCCTACACAGCAGCCTTTTCAGTAGCTGCAGCTATGGGAGGAGCTAGCCAGACAACTTCTGTTGACCTAGCTAAACGTTCACGAGAATTGTCTCAAGCGCATTTTCAGGCAAATGGAATCACCACAGACGACCATCGTTTTATAGTCATGGATGTCTTTGAATATTTCAAATATGCCAAACGAAAAGGCTTGACCTACGATGTCATTGTCCTAGATCCGCCTAGCTTTGCTCGGAACAAAAAACAAACGTTCTCTGTGGCCAAGGATTATCACAAGTTGATCTCTCAGAGTCTTGAGATTTTAAATCCGGGCGGTATTATTATTGCCAGTACCAATGCTGCCAATGTTTCCCGTCAGAAATTTACAGAACAAATTGATAAAGGCTTTGCAGGAAGAAGTTATCAGATTTTAAATAAATATGGTCTTCCAGCAGATTTCGCCTATAATAAAAAAGATGAAAGTAGTAATTACCTCAAGGTGATTAGTATGAAGGTTAGTAAATGAAATTGATCGTTTCAGTAATGCCAAGAAGTTTAGAGGAGGCCCAGGCTCTGGATGCCACGAGGTATCTGGATGCCGACATCATTGAATGGCGTGCCGACTATCTGCCTAAGGAAGCGATTTTGCAGGTGGCTCCAGCTATTTTTGAAAAATTCGCAGGTCGTGAGTTGGTTTTCACGCTGAGAACTCGTTCTGAAGGGGGAGAAATCGACCTTTCTCCAGAAGAATATATCCATCTAATCAAGGAAGTGGCGCAACTCTATCAACCAGACTATATTGATTTTGAATACTATAGCTACAAGGATGTTTTTGAGGAAATGCTGGACTTCCCAAATCTCGTTTTGAGTTACCATAATTTCCAAGAAACACCTGAGAACATGATGGAAATCTTGTCAGAGTTGACGAGCTTAAATCCAAAACTTGTTAAAGTTGCGGCTATGGCTCACACGGAGCAGGATGTCTTAGACTTGATGAACTATACACGAGGCTTTAAAACCCTCAATCCTGAACAGGAGTATGTAACTATTTCTATGGGCAAGGTGGGCAAGGTCTCTCGTATCACTGCGGATGTGACAGGTTCTAGCTGGTCCTTTGCTAGTCTGGATGAGGCTAGTGCCCCTGGTCAGATTTCTCTAGCTAACATGAAAAAAATCAGGGAGATTTTGGATGAAGCTTGATGGCTATACACGTTTAGCTGCAGTTGTTGCCAATCCTATTAAGCACTCTATTTCTCCCTTCATCCACAATAGGGCCTTTGAGGCGACAGCTACCAATGGTGCTTACGTGGCTTGGGAGATTGAAGCGGCTGACTTGGAAGTCACAGTGGCCAATATTCGTCGCTACCAGATGTTTGGCATCAACCTGTCCATGCCCTATAAGGAGCAGGTGATTTCTTATTTAGATGAATTGAGCGATGAAGCGCGCTTGATTGGTGCGGTTAATACGGTTGTCAATGAGAATGGCAATTTAATTGGATATAATACAGATGGCAAGGGATTTTTTAAGAGCTTGCCTTCTTTTACAATTACAGGTAAGAAGATGACCCTGCTGGGTGCAGGTGGTGCGGCCAAGTCTATCTTGGCACAAGCTATTTTGGACGGCGTCAGTCAGATTTCGGTCTTTGTTCGTTCAGTTTCTATGGAAAAAACAAGACCTTACCTAGACAAGTTACAGGAGCAAACAGGCTTTAAAGTGGACTTGTACGCTTTAGAAGATGTTCCTAAACTGCAAGCAAGGATTGCTGAGTCGGATTTACTGGTCAATGCCACCAGTGTGGGCATGGATGGTCAATCATCCCCAGTTCCTGAAAGCATCAATTTGCCAGAAACTATCTTGGTGGCAGATATTATTTATCAACCCTTTGAAACGCCATTTTTAAAATGGGCCAGAAGTCAGGGCAAACCAGCGGTTAATGGTCTGGGAATGTTGCTCTATCAAGCTGCAGAAGCTTTTCAACTGTGGACAGGCAAGGAAATGCCAACAGAAGAGATTTGGCAGTCTTTAACAGAAAAATACCAATAAAGAAAAGGAGATTCTCCTATGAAAATCAGAATCGATATTCCTCATCATCCTTATGATATTCAGATTGAAAAAGGTTGTCTGGCTCAGGCTGGTCAATGGTTGCGAGAACTCTGGCAACCACAAAAGGTAGTCATTGTGACAGATAACCATGTAGCTTCTCTTTATGCAGAGAAGGTCAAGCTCAGCCTAGAAGATGCTGGTTTTCAGGTAGCTGTTTTTGACTTTTTAGAAGGGGAAGAAAGAAAGAATTTAACCACTGTTCAGAAAGTCTATGAATTCCTAGTTAAGCAGGGGTTGACTCGTAGCGATGGAATCGTGGCTCTCGGTGGTGGTGTCGTTGGGGACTTGGCTGGTTTTGTAGCCTCTACCTATATGCGGGGCATTCATTTTGTTCAGATACCGACTAGCTTAACAGCCCAGGTGGATTCTTCTATTGGTGGAAAGACGGGTGTTAACACTCCATTTGCCAAGAATATGGTAGGAACTTTTGCCCAACCAGATGGGGTTTTGATTGACCCACTTGTTCTTGAAACGCTTGGAAAAAGAGAGTTGATTGAAGGGATGGGTGAGGTTATCAAGTATGGCTTGATTGAGGATCCAGAACTGTGGGCTCTCTTGACGGAGCTGGATGGTACTGTAGAGAGCATTCTGGAACATGCGGAGACTTTGATTGAACATTCTTGTCAGGTCAAGCGCAAGATGGTGGTTGAGGATGAGTTGGACAATGGTGTTCGCCTTTACCTCAATTTTGGCCACACTATTGGCCATGCCATCGAAGCGACTGCCGGTTATGGCAAGGTCATGCATGGAGAGGCTGTAGCTATGGGAATGGTACAGATTTCCAAGGTAGCTGAGGGAAAAGGCCTTATGCCAGAAGGGATAACCCAGTCTATTACAGCTATGTGTCAGAAATTTGGACTACCTGTTGACTATGAAAACTGGGATGTTGACAAGCTTTATCAGGCTTTGACTCATGATAAGAAAGCGCGTGGCAATACCTTGAAATTGGTCTTGGTACCAGAGCTTGGTTCAGCGACTATTCACCCAGTTTCTCTGGAAGAGATGAAAGACTACTTGGTAAAATAAGGAGAGTGTATGAGATATTTAACTGCAGGAGAATCACACGGTCCCCGTCTGACAGCTATTATTGAGGGAATTCCAGCTGGACTACCTTTGACAGCAGAGGATATCAATGAGGACCTTAAACGCCGTCAGGGTGGTTACGGTCGTGGTGGCCGTATGAAGATTGAGAGCGACCAAGTTGTCTTTACTTCAGGCGTTCGTCATGGGAAGACGACAGGGGCTCCCATTACCATGGATGTCATCAATAAGGACCACCAAAAATGGCTGGACATTATGTCTGCGGAGGACATTGAAGACCGTCTTAAAAGCAAACGAAAAATCACCCATCCTCGCCCAGGTCATGCTGATTTGGTTGGGGGCATCAAGTACCGTTTTGATGATTTGCGTAATTCCTTGGAGCGTTCATCAGCTCGTGAAACCACCATGCGAGTGGCAGTCGGAGCAGTAGCTAAACGCCTCTTGGCTGAGCTGGATATGGAGATTGCCAACCATGTCGTAGTCTTTGGTGGCAAGGAAATCGATGTACCTGAAAATCTGACAGTCACTGAGATTAAGGAAAGAGCTGCCCAGTCTGACGTTTCTATTGTCAACCAAGAAAGAGAACAGGAAATCAAGGATTATATTGACCAAATCAAACGTGACGGTGATACCATCGGTGGGGTTGTGGAGACAGTCGTTGGAGGTGTTCCAGTTGGTCTTGGTTCCTATGTCCAATGGGACAGAAAATTGGATGCACGATTAGCCCAAGCTGTTGTCTCTATAAATGCCTTTAAAGGGGTAGAATTTGGTCTTGGATTTGAGGCTGGTTATTGTAAAGGAAGCCAGGTCATGGATGAAATTCTCTGGTCTAAAGAAGACGGCTATACTCGCCGTACAAACAATCTAGGTGGCTTTGAAGGCGGTATGACTAATGGGCAACCGATTGTTGTTCGTGGCGTCATGAAGCCCATTCCTACTCTCTACAAACCACTCATGAGTGTGGATATCGAAACCCATGAACCCTACAAGGCAACTGTGGAGAGAAGTGATCCGACTGCTCTTCCAGCTGCAGGTGTAGTTATGGAAGCTGTTGTGGCAACGGTTTTAGCACAAGAAATCCTCGAAAAATTCTCATCAGACAATCTAGAGGAATTAAAAGAAGCAGTGGTCAAGCACCGAGACTATACAAAGAACTATTAAGGAGTTTCTATGGCAAAAACAGTCTATATCGCGGGCCTTGGATTGATTGGTGCCTCGATGGCCCTTGGTATCAAACGCGATCATCCAGATTATGAAATTTTAGGTTATAATCGCAGTCAAGCTTCGAGAGATATTGCCTTGAAAGAAGGCATGATTGACCGTGCAACGGATGATTTTGCTAGTTTTGCTCCTTTGGCAGATATCATCATTCTCAGCTTGCCAATCAAGCAAACCATTGCTTTCATTAAGGAGTTGGCCAACTTGGACTTAAAAGAAGGCGTGATTATCTCAGATGCTGGTTCGACCAAGTCAGCCATTGTAGATGCGGCGGAGAACTATTTAGCTGGTAAGCCTGTTCGCTTTGTCGGGGCCCATCCCATGGCTGGTAGTCACAAGACAGGGGCTGCTTCTGCGGATGTCAATCTTTTTGAAAATGCCTATTATATCTTTACACCTTCGAGGCTGACAAGTCCTGACACACTTGAGGAAATGAAGGACTTACTTTCAGGTCTTCATGCTCGTTTTATCGAGATTGATGCCAAGGAGCACGATCGAGTCACTTCTCAGATTAGCCATTTTCCTCATATTCTGGCTTCTAGTCTCATGGAACAGACCGTGGTCTATGCTCAAGAACATGAGATGGCAAGGCGTTTTGCTGCCGGTGGTTTTCGAGATATGACCCGAATTGCGGAAAGCGAGCCAGGTATGTGGACCTCCATTCTCTTGTCCAATCGTGAAACAATTTTAGATAGAATTGGGGATTTCAAGGAGCGTTTGGACGAGATTGGACAAGCTATCAGTAAGGGTGATGAAAACCAAATCTGGAACTTTTTCAACCAAGCGCGTGAGCAACGTCAGGCCATGGAAATTCATAAGCGTGGTGGTGTGGATAGTTCTTACGACCTCTATGTCGACGTTCCCGATGAAGAAGATGTCATCTTGAGGATTTTGGAACTACTACGTGGAACTTCCTTGGTCAATATTCATATCAACGAGGAAAACCGTGAGGATATTCACGGGATTCTACAAATTTCATTTAAAAATGCTCAAGACTTGGAAAGAGCTGAGCATCTAATAACAGAAAATACCGACTACACAGTCGTTGTCAAATAAGGAGAAAAATATGCCTAAAATAGAGCCTAGATTCATATTTGGTATTATCTTTATTTCTTTTATCTTACTTAGAGCTTACGCTGTTAAAAAAGATGTGAAAACTACTTCAGAAGCTAGTGTTGAGACAAAAAATGAACCATCCAACAAGGAAATAAGTTAAGAGAAAACCAATTCAAAGTATGTAGACGATAGAATTATTAATGAGTTTATCAATAGCTATAATCAAAATTCTAATAGCCCATTGGAAAATATCAAAAAAGGAAATATAAAAATAAAATATTTCGCATCAAGCTACGGATACTACTTGGAACTTTTACATGCAAATGATACTGCTAAAATCAACGTAACAATAAATCAGACAAATGAAAATAGTGAATCTGGTGTTGCAGGAATGAAAGAAGTATTTCATGATATTGTTAAATCGATTGAATCATCCTTATCTGATGATGAGATAGAGAACTATTTTGATAATCTTATGTCAAATGAAATAAAAACAGGTTCTAATTTAGGAACTTTGAAGATCGAGTATATACCAGATAAGGAATTAAGGAATGGACATTCAAGAGGTCATATAAAAGTGATTGCACAATAATAAAGACCACAGAGTGACTAGTAATTTTAAAAGAAATGAATAAGGAGAACATCATGTCAAATATTTACGATAGTGCAAACGAACTCAGTCGCGGCCTACGCGAATTACCAGAATACAAGGCTGTCAAAGCGGCTAAAGATGCGATTTCAGCAGATGCTGAGGCAAGCAAAATCTTTACAGAATATGTTGCTTTCCAAGAGGAAATTCAAAGATTAGCGCAGACAGGTCAAATGCCAGATGCATCCTTCCAAGCGAAAATGGAAGGCTTTGGTAAACAGATTCAAGGAAATAGCCTCTTGTCAGAATTCTTTACTAAGCAACAACAATTGGCAATTTACCTTTCTGACATTGAAAAAATTGTTTTTGAACCAGTTTCAGAATTGCTAAAATAAGAAAATAACTATCATAAAGTCAGGAATTTTTAAGGAATTTCTGACTTTTTATGATAAAATAAGTAAAAGTATTGCAAGTATGAGGTCCAGTATGAAACTAAAAACAAACATTCGCCACTTACATGGCAGTATCCGCGTTCCAGGTGATAAGTCTATCAGCCACCGTTCCATTATCTTTGGAAGTTTGGCTGAGGGTGAGACCAAGGTTTATGATATTCTGCGAGGTGAAGACGTTCTTTCGACCGTGCAGGTTTTTCGTGACCTTGGTGTTGATATTGAGGATAAAGATGGGGTTATTACCATTCAAGGTGTCGGTATGGACGGCCTAAAAGCTCCGCAAAATGCTCTTGATATGGGAAATTCTGGAACCTCGATTCGTCTGATTTCAGGTGTTCTTGCTTGTGCAGACTTTGAAGTAGAAATGTTCGGAGACGACAGTCTATCCAAACGTCCTATGGACCGTGTGACGATTCCACTGAAAAAAATGGGTGTTAACATTTCTGGGCAAGCTGAGCGAGACCTGCCTCCCCTTCACTTAAAAGGGACGAAAAACCTAAGACCTATTCAGTATGAGTTGCCAATTGCCTCTGCCCAAGTTAAGTCAGCCTTGATGTTTGCAGCTTTACAAGCTAAGGGGGAGTCAGTTATTATCGAAAAAGAATGCACCCGTAATCATACTGAAGATATGTTGCAACAATTTGGTGGTCATTTAAGTGTGGACGGCAAGAAAATCACAGTCCAAGGGCCACAAAAATTGACAGGACAAAAGGTGGTTGTTCCAGGAGATATTTCCAGTGCAGCCTTTTGGTTGGTCGCAGGTTTGATTGTTCCAAACTCTCGTCTAGTGCTGCAGAATGTGGGGATCAACGAAACGCGCACCGGTATTATTGATGTCATTCGCGCCATGGGTGGAAAATTGGAAATAACTGAAATCAATCCAGTCGCTAAATCTGCTACTTTGACTGTTGAGTCTTCTGATTTAAAAGGAACAGAGATTGGTGGCGCTTTGATTCCACGTTTGATTGATGAATTGCCTATTATTTCCCTACTTGCGACCCAAGCCCAAGGTGTTACAGTTATCAAGGATGCTGAGGAGCTCAAGGTCAAGGAAACAGACCGCATTCAGGTTGTGGCAGACGCCTTAAATAGCATGGGAGCAGATATTACTCCTACAGCAGATGGAATGATTATCAAAGGAAAATCAGCCCTTCACGGTGCTAGAGTCAATACGTTTGGAGACCATCGTATCGGAATGATGACAGCCATTGCAGCCCTTTTGGTTGCAGATGGAGAGGTGGAGCTTGACCGTGCAGAAGCCATCAATACCAGTTATCCTAGCTTCTTTGATGATTTGGAGAGCTTGATTCATGGCTAAGGTATTACTAGGATTTATGGGGGCTGGCAAATCGACTATTGCAAGAGGCTTGGATCCTAATTACCTTGATATGGATGCCCTGATTGAGAAGCGCCTAGGTATGTCCATTGCGAATTTTTTTGCTGAAAAGGGAGAATCAGCCTTTCGTCGGATAGAATCAGAAGTTCTAGCTGAGTTACTACAAACAGATCAAGTTGTGTCAACTGGTGGGGGAGTGGTTATTTCTCAGCGAAATCGTGACTTACTCAAGACTAATACAGATAACATCTACCTGAAAGCCGATTTTGAAACCCTCTACCATCGTATCGCAGCTGATAAGGACAATCAGCGCCCGCTTTTTCTAAATAATAGTAAGGAAGAACTAGCAACAATTTTCCAAGAAAGACAGGCTTGGTATGAGGAAGTGGCTAGTCGGGTTTTGGATGTGACCAAGTTAAGCCCAGAGGAAATTATAGAGGAACTGAGATGAAAATTGCTTATCTAGGTCCCAAGGGATCATTTTCACACCACGTTGTGCAGACAGCTTTTCCTCATGAGGAATTGCAGGCCTTTGCCAATATTACAGATGTCATCAAGGCTTATGAGCAAGGATTAGTGGACTATTCTGTGGTGCCAGTTGAAAATTCTATTGAGGGTAGTGTTCATGAAACCTTGGACTACCTTTTTCATCAGGCTCGCATTCAAGCAGTTGCAGAAATCGTTCAGCCTATTCATCAGCAGTTGATGGTGGTTCCAGGCCATACTAAGATTGAAAAGATTTTTTCACATCCACAGGCCTTGGCTCAAGGAAAGAAATTCATCGATGAACAGTATCCAGAGGCTCA
This sequence comes from Streptococcus sp. 1032, assembly GCF_013277015.1. Classification (NCBI taxonomy): domain Bacteria; kingdom Bacillati; phylum Bacillota; class Bacilli; order Lactobacillales; family Streptococcaceae; genus Streptococcus; species Streptococcus sp. 1032. The sequence continues at coordinate 101,274 of NZ_VMMD01000001.1, forward strand.
AATAGAGGTGACTGCTAGTACAGCTTATGCGGCCCGCTTTATTTCCGAACATCCAGATCAGCCCTTTGCAGCAATTGCACCTAGAAGTTCTGCTGAAGAATATGGCTTAGAACTGATTGCCGAGGATATTCAGGAAATGGAAGCCAATTTCACACGCTTCTGGGTTCTGGGAGCTGAAAAGCCTAGTATTCCCTTGCAAGCACAAACTGAGAAAATGAGTTTGGCCCTGACCTTACCTGACAACCTTCCAGGTGCACTCTACAAGGCTCTTTCGACCTTTGCTTGGCGAGGAATTGACCTGACAAAAATTGAAAGTCGTCCACTCAAGACAGCGCTAGGCGAATACTTTTTCATTATCGATGTGGACTATACTGATAAGGACTTGGTTCACTTTGCCCAAAAAGAACTAGAAGCCATCGGAATCCAGTATAAAGTTCTGGGTGCCTATCCTATTTATCCAATATCAGACCATGGAAAGGAGAGAAGATGAGTAAAGAAAATCCTCTCAGTCATCATGAAAAATTACGTTATGATTATTTGCTAAAAAATATTCACTATCTCAATGAGAGAGAAAAAAATGAGTTTGCCTATTTGCAAGAAAAGCTAACTATTGCTAGGGTAAATAGTAGTTCCAGCTTGGAACAAGAAAGAGAAGAGCAGGTTGACTTACCAAGCTATGCGAACCGGAGTCGCTCACAATACAAATCACAAGCACTCTCTGCTCCTCCCAAAAAGAAAAGACGGAAGCTCCGTCTTAAACGCATTTTTATGGTGATTTTTTCACTTTTGGTCTGTGTGGCTTTGGCCATGGTATTCATGTTTTTACGTGGTTACCAAGATGCTAGTGCAAAGAAAACTGCTGATGCCAAGGCAGCACAGGTTCAAGTCTTTAATGGTCAAGATACCAGAGATGGTGTTAATATTTTGATTATGGGGACGGATGGTCGAATCGGCCAAAATAGTGCTGAGACGCGGACTGATTCTATTATGGTATTAAATGTCGGAGGTTCAGATAAGAAAATTAAGCTAGTCAGTTTCATGCGTGACAATTTGGTTTATATAGACGGTTACAGCCAAGTCATTAACGGTAGAAAACAGACGGATAACAAGTTAAACGTAGCCTATGAACTAGGGGAACAAGAAGGACAAAAAGGGGCAGAAATGGTTCGTCAAGTCTTGAAAGATAATTTTGACTTGGACATTAAGTACTATGCCTTGGTCGATTTTCAGGCCTTTGCCACAGCGATTGACACCCTTTTCCCTGATGGGGTGACAATTGATGCCCAATTTTCAACATTAAATGGGCGTCCACTAACAGAAGCTACAGTCGGAGATGATTTACACGCTACTGAGACTGAGTCTCCAACCCAAACCATCAAAGTCGGAAAACAGCAGATGAACGGCTCGACCCTGCTCAATTATGCACGCTTTCGTGATGATGATGAGGCGGATTACGGCCGTACAAAAAGACAGCAGCAAGTTTTAACAGCAATTTTAGAGCAAATTAAAGATCCTACTAAACTTTTCACTGGTTCTGAAGCTCTTGGAAAGGTTTTTGCTATGACCTCAACCAATGCACCCTATACTTTCCTCCTAACAAACGGTTTATCTGTTTTGGATGGAGCAAAAAATGGTATTGAAAAATTGACGATTCCAGAACTGGGTGACTGGGTAGATGCCTACGATGTTTATGGAGGCTTAGGCTTGCTGGTCGATCAAAACAAGTATCAGAATAAATTAGCTCAGATGGGCTTGAGATAAGATAATACTCAATGAAAATCAAAGTTTGATAGCTATTTGGATAGCAATCAGGCTTTGATTTTTTACAGTCTGCAATAGATTTTCACCCCCTATTTGTGGTATAATGAAACGATACGATAGAAAGAATAATGAATAATATGACTGATTTAAAAGCAATTCAGGCTCGTAGTCTGGAGATGGCTGAATACTTTGTGGCCTTTTGCAAGGAGCATGATTTACTTTGTTATCTCTGTGGAGGGGGTGCTATTGGTGCCCTTCGAAACAAGGGTTTCATTCCTTGGGATGACGACCTAGACTTTTTTATGCCTCGTAAAGATTATGAGAAATTAGCAGAATTATGGCCTCGTTATGCAGATGAACGTTATTTCTTGTCAAAGAGTCACAAGGATTTTGTTGACCGCAATCTTTTTATTACCATTCGTGACAAGGAAACCACCTGTATCAAGCCTTATCAGCAGGATTTAGAATTGCCACATGGTTTGGCCTTGGACGTTTTGCCTTTGGATTATTATCCGAAAAATCCAGCTGAGCGGAAGAAACAGGTTCGCTGGGCCTTGATTTATTCTCTTTTTTGTGCGCAAACTGTCCCAGAAAAGCATGGTACACTTATAAAATGGGGAAGCCGTATTTTACTGGGTGTGACTCCAAAATCTCTCCGTTATCGCATTTGGAAAAAAGCTGAGAAAGAAATGACCAAGTATGATTTGTCTGAGAGTGATGGCGTTACAGAATTATGCTCAGGTCCTGGCTATATGAGAAACAAGTACCCAATCGCATCTTTTGAAGACAATCTTTTCTTGCCATTTGGAGGAACAGAGATGCCTATTCCAATCGGCTATGATGCCTATCTCAGCACTGCTTTTGGGGATTATATGACGCCTCCGCCAGCAGACAAGCAGATGCCGCATCATGATGCTGTCATCGCTGATATGGATAAGTCTTATACAGAATACAAGGGAGAATATGGTGGCTAAGAAAAAAATCTTATTTTTTATGTGGTCTTTTTCTCTCGGAGGCGGTGCAGAAAAGATTCTGTCTACCATTGTTTCAAATCTGGATCCAGAAAAGTATGATATTGATATTCTTGAAATGGAGCACTTTGACAAGGGATACGAATCTGTTCCCAAGCATGTAGGCATTTTAAAATCTCTTCAAGATTATCGCCAAGCTAGATGGTTACGAGCTTTTTTGTGGAGAATGAGAATTTATTTTCCAAGACTGACTCGTCGTTTGCTTGTAGAAGATGATTATGATGTTGAAGTTTCCTTTACCATTATGAATCCACCACTGTTGTTCTCTAAAAGAAAAGAAGTCAAGAAAATCTCTTGGATTCATGGAAGTATCGAAGAATTTCTTAAGGATAGCTCCAAAAGAGAATCACATAGACGCCAGTTGGATGCTGCGAATACCATTGTAGGAATTTCAAAAAAGACCAGCAATTCTATCAAGGAAGTCTATCCAGATTATGCTTCTAAATTACAGACAGTCTACAATGGATATGATTTTAAGACTATTTTAGAAAAATCTCAAGAGAAGATCGATATCGAGATTGCTCCTCAAAGTATCTGTACCATCGGACGGATTGAGGAAAATAAGGGTTCTGACCGTGTGGTGGAAGTGATACGGTTATTGCACCAAGAGGGGAAAAACTATCATCTCTATTTTATCGGGGCTGGTGATATGGAAGAGGAACTGAAAAAACGAGTTAAAGAGTATGAGCTTGAAGACTATGTGCATTTCCTTGGTTATCAAAAAAATCCATACCAGTATTTGTCTCAGATGAAGATCCTCTTGTCTATGTCTAAACAAGAAGGTTTTCCTGGGGTGTATGTGGAGGCCTTGAGCCTTGGAATCCCTTTTGTCTCTACGGATGTTGGAGGTGCTGAGGAACTATCCCAAGAAGGAAGATTTGGACAAATCATTGAGAGCAATCAAGAGGCAGCTCAGGCAATTACGAACTATATGACTTCTGCCTCAAACTTTGATGTCGATGAGGCTAGTCAATTCATTCAACAATTTACAATTGCCAAACAAATCGAACAAGTAGAAAAACTATTAGAGGAGTAGCATGGAAACTGCATTAATTAGTGTCATTGTGCCAGTCTATAATGTGGCGCAGTACCTAGAAAAATCGATAGCTTCCATTCAGAAGCAGACCTATCAAAATCTGGAAATCATTCTTGTTGATGATGGTGCAACAGATGAAAGTGGTCGCTTGTGTGATTCAATCGCTGAACAAGATGATAGGGTGTCAGTGCTTCATAAAAAGAATGAAGGATTGTCACAAGCACGAAATGATGGAATGAAGCAGGCTCATGGGGATTATCTGATTTTTATTGATTCAGATGATTATATCCATCCAGAAATGATTCAGAGCTTATATGAGCAAATAATGCAAGAAGATGCCGATGTTTCGAGCTGTGGTGTCATGAATGTCTATGCTAATGATGAAAGCCCACAGTCAGCCAATCAGGATGACTATTTTGTCTGTGATTCCCAAACATTTCTGAGGGAATACCTCATAGGTGAAAAAATACCTGGGACTATTTGCAATAAGCTAATCAAGAGACAGATTGCAACTGCCCTATCCTTTCCAAAGGGATTGATTTACGAAGATGCCTATTACCATTTTGATTTAATCAAGTTGGCCAAGAAGTATGTGGTTAATACTAAACCCTATTATTACTATTTCCATAGAGGGGATAGTATTACAACCAAACCCTATGCAGAGAAGGATTTAGCCTATATTGATATCTACCAAAAGTTTTATAATGAAGTTGTGAAAAACTATCCTGACTTGAAAGAGGTCGCTTTTTTCAGATTGGCCTATGCCCACTTCTTTATTCTGGATAAGATGTTGCTAGATGATCAGTATAAACAGTTTGAAGCCTATTCCCAGATTCATCGTTTTTTAAAAGGCAGTGCCTTTGATATTTCTAGGAATTCAATTTTCCGTAAGGGGAGAAGAATTAGTGCTTTAGCCCTATTCATAAATATTTCCTTATACCGATTCTTATTACTGAAAAATATTGAAAAATCTAAAAAATTACATTAGAACGGGGGTGAACAAGTGATTGATGGAAAACGATTATTATTTAGTTTGACCATAGTCAGCTATGCCTTGACGCTAGTAAGTGGAATTGTGTATCTGTTTAATAATAACAATGTTAGCTTGCTTTCTACTTTATTGTTCTTACTGGTTAGTAGCTTAATTGCTTGTTGGAATGATATCAAGTATTACTTAATCCATTTTATTTTCTTTTTAACTATTTTTATCTTTCTAGTATCAAGACCGACCATTGATTATTTTAGGGATGGTGCTTTAGATACCTATCATCCAATAGCCTATCGTTTTGCCTTTATAGTCGTCATGGTTTCGATTCTGGGCTTGACAACAGGAGGCGTCCTGGCTCGTTATTTTATAGCTAGGAAGAAAATAAAAGTACCCAAGATAGGAAATTCTCTAAAAGAGGTCTATATCAAGCGGTTGCGCTTTGTATCGCTAGGAGTTTTTCTTCTAACCTATCCTTTCTATTTCATTCGGTTATTTGAACGACTCCTGTATCGCTTGCAGACTTCCTACTATGCCTACTATGCAAATTTTGAAAGTAAACTGCCTTATTTTACCTACATTTTGTCTACCTTTACAGTCTATGCAATGTGTATGTATCTGGCAACCAAGCCAAAGAAATTGCAGGCAACAGCAGTGCTTGTCTCCTTTATTGCAGCTAATATCATTCATTTGGCAATCGGGACACGAAATCCCTTTATTTTAAGTATTCTATTTGCTTTTGTTTATTACTTTATGCGGGAGCAAACAGAAAAGGGAAAATGGATTGGGTTTAAAGAAAAGTTAGCGATTTTTGTAGGTTCTCCTATTCTCATGTTAGCGATGGGAGTGCTCAATTATGTACGGGATAATGTTCAAGTTTCCCATACAGGTTTCTGGGATATCCTGCTTGACTTTATCTATAAACAAGGGACTAGTTTTGGAGTTCTGGCTCGAGGTTTTCTATTTAACAGTAGCCTACCTTACAGAGATTTCCGTAATTTTACTTTTGGTCCTGTCCTTGATTATTTTGCAAGGGGAAGTTTGGGGGCCATTTTCGGAGGAAAAGCCTTTGAACATACAACCAATAGTGTGGAGCTAGCTATTGATAGTAATAGTTATGCCCACAATTTGTCCTATCTTGTTTTGAACAAGGAATATTTAAAAGGACATGGTATCGGAAGTAGCTATATTATGGAGTTGTATACCGACTATGGTATGATAGGAGTCTTTCTACTTAGTCTCTTGCTCGGTATGCTATTCATAGCCATGCTGCAAGTAGCCTATCGTTCAAGAACAATCCTATTTGCTTTGTCCCTACTCATCTTGAATAATCTATTCTTTATGCCAAGAAGTAGCTTTTCAGAAAGTTTCTTCAATCTATTTACAATGCAATTCTGGGGAATTGTTCTTGTGATTATATTTGTAGCAAAAATGCTTACAAAAGAAAACCAGTATCTACTAAACAAAGGAGAAAAAAATCATGTTTGAACATTATTCAGTAGCTGATTTATTTGCAAATCTTTACAAAAAACGAAAAGCAAATATTTTAGCTCTTATCGCTTTATTTGCTCTCATTGCTGTACCATTTACAATTAAAGCAGTTAGGAATAAAAACACTGTCAAAGACACAACAAGTTATTCAACTTATCTTAGCTATAAAATCACTCCTCCAGAAGATTCAGCTAAAACGATTTTGAATCATCAAATTGGTGGTTATAGTGATTTTTATGGGAAATTGATTGATGGTAATTTGAATGGAGCTTATCTTTTCAATGATGTAGAGCCCAGTGAGTTGAAAAAAATTGCCAGTGAATTAGATACGACAGAAACAACCTTGAAAAATTCTACGAATGATTATTGGTGGAAAAAACTGACTGTCTACTATATGATTGACGATGCAGGGGTTGGTGTGAAAATTTTGACACCAAGTAAAGATACTAATGACTTGTTGGAGCGAAAAATTGATGGATTGATTGAGAAATTTAAACACACTTTTGCAAATGTAAAAATTGAAAAATTGGAAACCATCAACTCTAAAGAATTGAATGCAAATGGTGAGACAGCGCTTGGATTAAATGTGAAAAATCTGATTCTCCGTTTAGCTGTTATTGGAGTAGTCTGTGTGATTTTGGTTGTGATGGGAAATGTATTGGTTTATCTCTTTAACCCAACAATCAATAGAGCAGGTGATTTTTCTCAATATCAAATTGATTTTGTAACAGAGATTACAACAATTGCTAACCTAGCAGATGTTTTGTCATACAAAAATGCTGGACAGGAATTGACTATCGTTAGCTCAAACAAAGCTATCCTAGATAAATTGAAACAAAATCAAGAGTCTTTAAAAGGAATGCATTTTGTCGATTTACAAGATGTGCCATCGCTTTTAGAAAGAGATACAGTCCTTCTTGTTGAAGAGTACGGAGTGACTCGTTATAAGAAATTTGAGCAAAGTCTTCAAATTCTCAGAAACTTAAATCGTTCTATCCTCGGTGTAGCAACCTTTAAATTATAAGTATTCTGATGTATAAGGTCTTCAAAGTCGGCTAAGAGCCGATTTTGAAGGCTTTTTCTATCTGTCTGCAGAAATTTTCTTTTGGAGTCTCCTATAGAAATACCCTAGGGAAAATCTATCCGTATAGAGGAGCCTTCTTTTGATAAAATCGTAAAAATCTAGTATAATAGATAGAACTGAAAGTATGAGGTTACTAGCAATGAAAATGAAACAAATTAGTGATACAACTTTGAAAATCACGATGTCTTTAGAGGATTTGATGGATCGTGGAATGGAGATTGCTGACTTTCTTGTTCCTCAAGAAAAAACAGAAGAGTTCTTTTATGCTATCTTGGATGAGTTAGAGATGCCTGATAGCTTTCTGGATACAGGCATGTTGAGCTTCCGTGTGACTCCAAAACCTGATAAGGTAGATGTCTTTGTAACCAAATCAAAGATTGACCAAAATCTAGATTTTGAAGACTTATCGGATTTACCAGATATGGAAGAATTGGCTCAAATGTCTCCAGATGAATTTATCAAAACCTTGGAAAAAAGCATCGCAGAAAAGACTAAAGATGATATCGAAGCGATTCAATCTCTAGAGCAAGTTGAAGCCAAGGAAGAAGAGCAGGAACAGGCTGAACAAGAAGTTGAAAGTAAGAAAGTGCCTTACATCTATTACATCCTTTCTTTTGAAAAATTAGCTGAGTTGGTGGCTTTTGCCAAGACAGTGACTTTTGAGATGGAAACTTCTGAACTCTACAAGATGAATGAGCGCTATTATTTGACTATTTTAGTGGATATTGAAAATCATCCAAGTCCATATCCAGCTTGGCTGTTGGCTCGTATGCGTGAGTTTGCGGACGATAGTGACATCAGTCGCTCGGTCTTGCAAGAGTATGGTCAAGTCTTGATGAATCACGATGCAGTACTTAATCTGCAAAAGATTGGATAATCATTTCTGGAAAGCTATTTCTAGATTTCGAGAAGAGCGAATCGTCTGATTCGTTTTTTCTTTTTATACTGAAATAGTGATTTACTATAATAGGAATTTTCACAAAATTCTGTTATAATGGCTATATCAGAAAATTTCGAGGAGACAAACATGACAGTTAAAATTGCTTTACTAGGATTTGGTACCGTTGCAAGTGGTGTGCCTTTCCTCCTAAAGGAAAATGGAGAAAAAATCAATCAATCAGCACATTCAGAGATTGAAGTTGCTAAGGTGTTGGTCAAGGATGAAGATGAAAAGAATCGCTTGCTTGCAGCAGAGAATGATTTTAATTTTGTAACCAATGTGGATGACATTTTGTCAGACCAAGACATTACGATTGTAGTGGAATTGATGGGGCGTATCGAACCAGCTAAGACCTTTATCACTCGTGCCTTGGAAGCTGGAAAGCACGTTGTTACTGCTAACAAGGACCTTTTGGCTGTCCATGGTGCAGAATTGTTAGAAATCGCTAAAGAGAATAATGTAGCACTTTACTATGAAGCAGCAGTAGCTGGTGGGATTCCAATTCTTCGCACTCTAGCAAATTCCTTGGCTTCTGATAAAATCACGCGTGTGCTTGGAGTAGTCAACGGAACTTCCAACTTCATGATGACCAAGATGGTGGAAGAAGGCTGGTCTTATGATGATGCTCTTGCGGAAGCGCAAAGACTTGGTTTTGCAGAAAGCGATCCGACAAATGATGTAGATGGGATTGATGCAGCCTACAAGATGGTTATTTTGAGCCAATTTGCCTTTGGTATGAAGGTTGCCTTTGACGATGTAGCCCACAAAGGAATCCGCAATATCACACCAGAAGATGTGGCTGTAGCCCAAGACCTTGGCTATGTAGTGAAATTGGTTGGTTCTATCGAGGAAACTCCTTCAGGTATTGCTGCAGAAGTGACTCCAACCTTCCTACCTAAAGCGCATCCACTTGCCAGTGTGAATGGGGTAATGAACGCTGTCTTTGTAGAATCTATCGGTATTGGTGAGTCTATGTATTACGGACCAGGTGCTGGTCAAAAACCAACTGCAACAAGTGTTGTAGCAGATATTGTCCGTATCGTTCGTCGTTTGAATGATGGTACCATTGGCAAAGACTTCAACGAATATAGCCGTGACTTGGTCTTGGCAAATCCTGAAGATGTCAAAGCTAATTACTACTTCTCAATCTTGGCTCCAGACTCAAAAGGTCAGGTCTTGAAATTGGCTGAAATCTTTAATGCCCAAGATATTTCCTTCAAGCAAATTCTCCAAGATGGAAAAGATGGTGACAAGGCGCGTGTTGTTATCATCACACACAAGATTAATAAAGCCCAGCTTGAAAATGTTTCAGTTGAATTGAAGAAGGTTTCAGAATTCGACCTCTTGAATAGCTTCAAGGTGCTAGGAGAATAAGATGAAGATTATTGTACCTGCAACTAGTGCCAATATCGGGCCGGGTTTTGACTCGGTCGGTGTAGCTGTAACCAAGTATCTTCAAATTGAGGTCTGCGAAGAACGAGATGAGTGGCTGATTGAACACCAGATTGGCAAATGGATTCCTCATGACGAGCGTAATCTCTTGCTCAAAATTGCTTTGCAAATTGTACCAGACTTGCAACCAAGACGCTTGAAAATGACCAGTGATGTTCCCTTGGCGCGTGGTTTGGGTTCTTCCAGTTCTGTTATTGTTGCTGGGATTGAACTGGCCAACCAACTGGGCAAGCTCAACTTGACAGACCATGAAAAATTGCAGTTAGCGACCAAGATTGAGGGACATCCAGATAATGTGGCTCCAGCCATTTATGGTAATCTCGTTATTGCAAGCTCTGTTGATGGACAAGTTTCTGCTATCGTAGCAGACTTCCCAGAGTGTAATTTTCTAGCCTATATTCCAAACTATGAATTGCGCACTCGCGACAGCCGTGGCGTCTTGCCTAAGAAATTGTCTTACAAGGAAGCTGTAGCAGCTAGTTCTATCGCCAATGTGGCGGTTGCGGCCTTGTTGGCAGGAGATATGGTGACAGCTGGGCAAGCAATCGAGGGCGACCTCTTCCACGAACGCTATCGTCAGGACTTGGTGAGAGAATTTGCGACGATTAAGCAAGTAGCCAAAGAAAATGGTGCCTATGCAACATACCTCTCTGGTGCTGGGCCGACAGTTATGGTTTTGGCTTCTCATGACAAGATGCCGGCGATTAAGGCAGAATTGGAAAAGCAACCCTTCAAAGGAAAACTGCATGACTTGAAGGTTGATACCCAAGGTGTCCGTGTCGAAGCAAAATAAAGAATAGATGATAGGATGGGGAAACTCTCGACCAGAGGGCTTCCTATCCTTTTTTTGAAAAGAAGTTTATACTCAATGAAAATCAAAGAGCAAACTAGGAAGTTAGCTGCAGGTTGCTCAAAGCACTGCTTTGAGGTTGCAGATGTGAGCTGACGTGGTTTGAAGAGATTTTCGAAGAGTATTAGTTAAAAACTGGATAAAGGAGAAATAAAGATGGCAGAAATTTATCTAGCAGGCGGTTGTTTTTGGGGCTTAGAGGAGTATTTTTCACGTATTTCTGGAGTGCTAGCAACCAGTGTTGGCTACGCTAATGGACAAGTCGAAACGACAAATTACCAGCTACTCAAGGAAACAGACCATGCAGAAACGGTTCAAGTGATTTATGATGAGAAGACAGTGTCACTCAGAGAGATTTTACTTTATTATTTCCGTGTTATTGATCCATTATCAGTCAATCAACAAGGGAATGACCGTGGACGTCAGTATCGGACCGGTATATATTACCAGGATGAAGCAGATTTGCCAGCTATCTACACAGTGGTGCAGGAGCAGGAACGCATGCTGGGTCGAAAGATTGCAGTAGAGGTGGAGAAACTACGCCACTACATTCTGGCTGAAGATTACCACCAAGACTATCTCAAGAAAAATCCTTCAGGTTACTGTCATATCGATGTGACCGATGCTGATAAGCCATTGATTGATGCCTCTAACTATGAAAAACCTAGTCAAGAGGTGTTAAAGGGCAGTTTATCTGAAGAATCCTATCGTGTTACCCAAGAAGCTGCTACAGAGGCTCCATTTACCAATGCCTATGACCAAACCTTTGAAGAAGGGATTTATGTAGATATTACGACAGGTGAGCCACTCTTTTTTGCCAAGGATAAGTTTGCCTCAGGTTGTGGTTGGCCAAGTTTTAGCCGTCCGATTTCTAAGGAATTGATTCATTATTACAAGGATATGAGCCATGGAATGGAGCGAATCGAGGTTCGTTCTCGGTCGGGGAATGCTCACTTGGGTCATGTTTTTACAGATGGGCCTCGGGAGTTAGGTGGACTTCGTTACTGTATCAATTCGGCATCCTTGAGTTTTGTATCCAAGGATGAGATGGAAGAGGAAGGATATGGCTATCTACTGCCTTACTTAAACAAATAAAACAGAGAGGGTGGGCGCTTCCCACTTTCTTCATTTCCAGAATAAGAATAGAAGGGATTTATGAAACACCTATTATCTTACTTCAAACCCTATATCAAGGAATCGATTTTAGCTCCCTTATTCAAGCTGTTAGAAGCTGTGTTTGAGCTCTTGGTTCCCATGGTGATTGCTGGGATTGTTGACCAATCCTTGCCTCAGAGAAATCAAGGGCACCTTTGGATGCAAATTGGCCTGCTCCTTATCTTTGCAGTGATTGGCGTTTTAGTGGCCTTGGTAGCCCAGTTTTACTCAGCCAAGGCAGCGGTTGGGTTTGCCAAAGAATTGACAAACGACCTCTATCGTCATATTCTTTCCCTACCCAAGGATAGCAGAGACCGTCTGACAACTTCAAGCTTGGTGACTCGTTTGACTTCGGACACCTATCAGATTCAGACTGGTATTAATCAATTCTTGCGCCTCTTTTTGCGAGCGCCCATTATCGTTTTTGGTGCCATTTTTAGGGCTTATCGAATCTCAGCTAAGCTGACTTTCTGGTTCTTAGTCATGGTTGCCATTTTGACAATCGTCATTGTAGGATTATCTCGATTGGTCAATCCTCTCTACAGTGTTCTCAAAAAGAAAACGGATCAACTGGTTCAGGAAACGCGCCAGCAATTGCAAGGGATGCGGGTTATTCGTGCTTTTGGACAAGAAAAACGAGAGTTACAGATTTTTCAAACCCTTAACCAAGTTTACGCTAGATTACAAGAAAAGACAGGTTTCTGGTCTAGTTTATTAACACCTCTGACCTATCTGATTGTCAATGGAACTCTCCTCGTTATTATCTGGCAAGGCTATATTTCGATTCAAGGAGGCTTGCTCAGTCAAGGTACTCTCATTGCCCTTATCAATTATCTCTTGCAAATTTTGGTGGAATTGGTCAAGCTAGCCATGCTGATAAATTCTCTCAACCAGTCCTATATTTCAGCCAAGCGAATCGAGGAAGTCTTTGCAGAATCTCCAGAGGATATCCATTCAGAGTTAGAACAAAAGCAAGCTACCAGCGAGCAGGTTTTACAAGTTCAAGAATTGACCTTTACCTATCCTGATGCGGCCCAGCCTTCTCTGAGAGACATTTCTTTTGATATGAAGCAAGGGCAAATCCTTGGTATCATTGGGGGGACGGGTTCTGGTAAATCAAGCTTGGTGCAAGTCTTACTTGGACTTTATCTAGTAGACAAGGGAAGCATTGACCTTTATCGAAATGGACGTAGTCCTCGTAATCTTGAGCAGTGGCGGTCTTGGATTTCCTATGTGCCTCAAAAAGTCGAACTCTTTAAAGGAACTATTCGTTCCAACTTGACTTTGGGTTTCAATCAAGTAGTGACTGATCAAAAACTCTGGCAAGCCTTGGAAATCGCGCAAGCTAAGGATTTTGTCAGTGAAAAGGAAGGTCTCTTGGATGCCACTGTTGAGGCAGAAGGGAGAAATTTTTCAGGTGGACAAAAACAAAGGCTGTCTATCGCACGTGCAGTTTTGCGCCAAGCTCCATTTCTTATCCTAGATGATGCGACCTCGGCCCTCGACACCATCACCGAGTCCAAACTTTTGAAAGCAATTCGAGAAAACTTACCCAACACGAGCTTAATCTTGGTTTCTCAACGAACTTCGACACTCCAGATGGCTGACCAGATTCTCCTCTTGGAAAAAGGTGAGTTACTAGCTATCGGTAAGCACGAGGACTTGATGAAATCCAGTCACGTCTATCGTGAAATCAATGAATCCCAACATGGAAAGGAGGACTAGCATGAGACGACAAACTGCAAATCAAACACTCACACGTTTGGCCAAAGATTTAGCAAGCCATCCCTTCCTCCTTTTCTTATCCTTTCTAGGAACTATTGTCCAGGTTGCCTTATCAATTTACCTACCTATCTTAATCGGGCAGGTCATCGACCAAGTCCTGGTGGCTGGTTCTTCACCAGTTTTTTGGCAGATTTTTCTCCAAATGGTCTTGGTGGTGATTGGGAATACCCTTGTGCAGTGGGTCAATCCTCTCCTCTATAATCGCCTAATTTTCTCTTATACCAGAGACTTGCGAGAGCGAATCATCTATAAGCTCCATCGGTTACCGATTGCTTTCGTGGATCGGCAAGGCAGTGGAGAGATGGTCAGTCGTGTAACCACGGACATCGAACAGTTGGCAGCTGGTTTGACCATGATTTTTAACCAATTTTTCATTGGTGTTTTGATGATTTTGGTTAGTATTCTAGCCATGCTCCAAATTCACCTCCTCATGACCCTCTTAGTTTTGCTGTTGACGCCACTGTCCATGGTGATTTCACGCTTTATTGCCAAGAGATCCTATCATCTCTTCCAAAAGCAAACAGAGACAAGGGGGATTCAGACTCAGTTGATTGAAGAATCTCTTAGCCAGCAGACTATTATCCAGTCCTTCAATGCTCAAGAAGAGTTTATCCAAAGACTGCGTGAGGCTAATGACAACTATGCAGCTTATTCGCAGTCAGCTATCTTTTATTCTTCAACGGTCAATCCTTCGACTCGCTTTGTCAATGCGCTTATTTATGCCCTTCTAGCTGGAGTGGGAGCTTATCGTATCATGATAGGCTCTACCTTGACCATCGGCCGTTTAGTGACTTTTTTGAACTATGTTCAACAGTACACCAAGCCCTTTAACGATATTTCTTCAGTGCTAGCTGAGCTGCAAAGTGCTCTCGCTTGCGCAGAGCGTGTTTATGCTGTCTTAGGGAGTCCTGAGGTGGCTGAAAGTGGCAAGGAAGTCTTGACTAGTAACCAAGTTAAGGGAGCTATTTCCTTTAAACATGTCTCTTTTGGCTACCATCCTGAAAAGATTTTGATTAAGGATTTATCTATTGATATCCCAGCTGGTAGCAAGGTAGCCATCGTTGGTCCGACAGGTGCTGGAAAATCAACTCTTATTAATCTCCTTATGCGTTTTTATTCCATTAACTCAGGAGATATATTGTTAGATGGTCGTTCCATTTACGACTATACCCGGGCATCATTGAGACAACAGTTTGGCATGGTGCTCCAAGAAACCTGGCTCAAGCAAGGGACCATTCATGACAATATTGCCTTTGGCACTCCTGATGCTAGTCGGGAGCAAGTGGTTGCTGCTGCCAAAGCAGCCAATGCAGACTTTTTCATCCAACAGTTACCTCAAGGTTATGATACCAAGTTGGAAAATGCGGGAGAATCTCTTTCTGTCGGTCAGGCTCAGCTCTTGACCATAGCCCGAGTCTTTCTAGCTATTCCAAAGATTCTTATCTTAGACGAGGCAACCTCTTCCATTGATACACGGACAGAAGTACTGGTTCAGGATGCCTTTGCCAAACTCATGAAGGGGCGAACAAGCTTTATCATCGCCCACCGCTTGTCAACCATTCAGGATGCTGATTTGATTCTTGTCTTGGTGGATGGTGATATTGTTGAGTATGGCAACCATCAAGAACTCATGGCTAAGAAGGGCAAGTATTACCAAATGCAGCAAGCTGCAGCTTTTAGCTCTGAATAATCCTTTCTACTTTGAAATCTTATGGACGAAAAAAGTTGCCTTCGGGTGACTTTTTTGTTACAATAGCTAGAAAAATTATTCACTGTAAATTGTTTTTTAGAAAAGGAGCCTAGAATGAAAGTCTTTCAGCATGTAAATATCGTGACTTGTGATCAAGATTTCCATGTCTATCTAGATGGAATCTTAGCCGTTAAGGATTCTCAAATCGTCTATGTCGGTCAAGAGAAGCAAGAGATTTTAAATCAAGCTGAGCAGATTATAGACTATCAGGGAGCCTGGATCATGCCTGGATTAGTCAATTGCCACACCCATTCTGCTATGACAGGCTTGAGAGGGATTCGAGATGATAGCAATCTCCATGAATGGCTCAATGACTATATCTGGCCAGCAGAAGCTGAGTTTACTCCCAACATGACTACCAAGGCGGTCAAAGAAGCTCTGACAGAGATGCTCCAGTCAGGTATAACAACCTTTAATGATATGTATAATCCCAATGGTGTGGATATTGAGCGGATTTATCAGGCAGTGAAAGATTCCAAGATGCGTTCTTATTTCTCACCGACCCTCTTTTCTTTAGAGGGTGAAACAACTGTTGAGACCATAAGCAGAACACGATCTATCATAGAGGAAATCTTAGGATATGAAAATCCAAATTTCAAAGTTATGGTGGCCCCACATTCTCCTTACAGCTGTAGTAGAGACTTGCTGGAAGCGAGCTTGGAAATGGCAAAAGAGTTGGGTATCCCCATCCATATCCATGTTGCGGAGACCAAGGAGGAGTCAGGCATTCTCCTGAAACGATACGGCAAACGCCCCCTCGCATTTCTAGAAGAACTGGGTTACTTAGATCATCCGTCTGTCTTTGCTCATGGGGTCGAATTAAACGAGAAAGAAATTGAACGTTTGGCAATGTCTCAAGTATCTATCGCCCACAATCCTATCAGTAATCTCAAACTGGCATCAGGGATTGCTCCCATCATCCAACTGCAAAAAGCAGGAGTGGCAGTAGGAATTGCGACAGATTCAGTTGCTTCCAACAACAATCTTGATATGTTTGAGGAAGGACGGACAGCCGCACTACTACAGAAAATGAAGAGCGGAGATGCCAGCCAGTTTCCAATCGAAACAGCCCTCAAGGCACTGACAATTGAAGGGGCTAAGGTTCTAGGGATGGAAAATCAGATAGGAAGTCTAGAAGTCGGCAAGCAAGCAGATTTTCTCGTTATTAAACCACAAGGGAAAATCCATCTCCAACCTCAAGAAAATATGCTGTCCCATCTAGTTTATGCTGTCAAATCCAGTGATGTTGATGATGTCTATATTGCTGGAGAACAGGTCGTTAAACAAGGTCAAGTCCTGACAGTAGAACTTTAGAATAAAAATCACGAAAAATTTTAAAAAAAGTTTGCAAAAATCTTGCATTCTTTTTTTGACTATGTTATACTTATATACGGTTTGAAAAAACTGCCTAAGACAGTAGGGGAGCTCGACTCATAAGTATCCTACCGAGGACAAAACGTATCATGTAAAAAGAAGCGTATTGTACTTTCGTGTCTAGGTTTGGGCGCGTTTTTCTTTTGGAAAAATTCCCCAAGCAAAATAATTACGGAGGTGAACACACTAATGAGTGAAGCAATTATTGCTAAAAAAGCGGAACTAGTTGACGTAGTAGCTGAAAAAATGAAAGCTGCTGCATCTATCGTCGTTGTTGACGCTCGTGGTTTGACAGTTGAGCAAGATACAGTTCTTCGTCGTGAGCTTCGTGGAAGCGAAGTTGAGTATAAAGTTATTAAAAACTCAATCTTGCGTCGTGCAGCTGAAAAAGCTGGTCTTGAAGATCTTGCATCAGTATTTGTTGGACCATCTGCAGTAGCATTTTCTAACGAAGATGTTATCGCACCAGCGAAAATCTTGAACGACTTTTCTAAAAACGCTGAAGCACTTGAAATCAAAGGTGGTGCAATCGAAGGCGCTGTCGCATCTAAAGAAGAGATTCTTGCTCTTGCAACTCTTCCAAACCGCGAAGGACTTCTTTCTATGCTCCTTTCTGTACTTCAAGCGCCAGTGCGCAACGTTGCTCTTGCAGTCAAAGCGGTTGCAGAAAGCAAAGAAGACGCAGCTTAATCTTAAGCTACGCAGCGTAGCCTAGCTACGAAAATCTATTATAAATTTAAAACATATTTGGAGGAAATAACAATGGCATTGAACATTGAAAACATTATTGCTGAAATTAAAGAAGCTTCAATCCTTGAATTGAACGACCTTGTAAAAGCTATCGAAGAAGAATTTGGTGTAACTGCAGCTGCTCCTGTAGCTGTTGCTGCAGCTGGTGCTGCTGACGCTGGTGCTGCTAAAGATTCATTCGACGTTGAATTGACATCTGCAGGCGACAAAAAAGTTGGCGTTATCAAAGTTGTACGTGAAATCACAGGTCTTGGTCTTAAAGAAGCTAAGGAACTTGTTGACGGTGCACCAGCACTTGTTAAAGAAGGCGTTGCAACTGCAGAAGCTGAAGAAATCAAAGCTAAATTGGAAGAAGCTGGAGCTTCAGTTACTCTTAAATAATAGAGTGACTACATTAGTAGCTTAAAACATGATTAAACCGCTATTCTTGGGAGTAGCGGTTTTTCTTTTTTCTCCGAAATGGGATAAAATGGGGTAAGTAAGTAATTATCCAACTGTTTAACTCAACATAAAAATCCCCAATCGTAGTGATTGAGGATTGAGCAAATAAATCTTAAACAATACCTTGGGCAATCATAGCGTTTGCTACATTTTCAAAGGCAGCAATGTTAGCTCCTGCAAGGTAGTCTTTATCAAGACCGTATGTTTCTGAAGTTGTTTTAGCTGTGTTGAAGATATTTGTCATGATGTCTTTGAGACGGCCATCAACTTCTTCACGAGTCCATGAAAGGCGAAGACTGTTTTGGCTCATTTCAAGGGCTGAAACGGCTACACCACCAGCGTTGGCAGCTTTGGCAGGTCCGTAAAAGATACCATTTTCTTTGTAGACTTTGATGGCATCAAGATCGCTTGGCATGTTGGCGCCTTCAGATACACAGATAACTCCTTGAGCAACCAAACGTTTAGCGGCTTCACCATTGATTTCGTTTTGAGTCGCACATGGAAGAGCGATGTCATAGTTTCCAGCATAAGTCCATACTGAACCTTCATGATAAGTAGCAGTTGCTTTCTCAGCTGCATACTCAGTCAAACGAGCGCGACGTTTTTCTTTAATATCAACCAAAAGATCGAAGTCGATACCATTTTCATCAATGACATAACCATTTGAGTCAGATACAGAGATAACAGTTGCACCAAGTTCAGTCGCTTTTTGAAGAGCGTATTGAGCAACGTTCCCAGAACCTGAAATAACCACTTTCTTACCAGCAAAGCTATTACCGTTAGCTTTCAGCATTTCTTCAGTATAGTAAACCAAACCGTAACCAGTTGCTTCTGGACGAATCAAGCTACCACCAAATTCAAGAGGCTTACCAGTCAAGACACCAGCATCAAATTGGTTAAGACGCTTGTATTGACCATAAAGGTAACCAATTTCACGTCCACCTACGCCGATATCACCAGCAGGTACGTCAAGTGATGGTCCGATGTGTTTTTGCAACTCAGTCATGAAGCTTTGGCAGAAGCGCATCACTTCAGCATCTGTTTTACCTTTAGGATCGAAGTCTGATCCACCTTTACCTCCACCGATTGGAAGTCCAGTCAAGACGTTTTTGAAGATTTGTTCAAATCCGAGGAATTTCAAAATCCCTTGGTTTACAGTTGGGTGGAAACGAAGTCCTCCTTTGTATGGTCCAACAGCTGAGTTGAATTGAACACGGTAACCACGGTTTACTTGAATTTTTCCATCACGGTCAACCCAAGGAACACGGAAAGAAATTACGCGCTCAGGCTCAGTAATACGTGCCAAGATATTTTCTTCGATATACTCAGGGTGTTTTTCAAATACAGGTTCCAAAGTGTTGAAAAATTCTTCAACAGCTTGGAGGAATTCAGCCTCGTGCCCATTACGAGCTTTTACAGTTTCAAACACGCTTTGGATATATTCTTTAGCAGATGTCATATCGTTCTCCTTTTGTTGTCATATTTTATTACATGAGCTATTATAGCAGAATTTTTTTAAACTGTAAAGAGAAAAGCAAAAATTTTCTAAAAATTCTTTCAATTTAGTTTTAAGACTTTTTGAAAATAGACAAAAAACGAACCTTTTTCTTGTAAATATCTTTCTCAAAGAGAAAATCTGAAAATATGCTATAAGAAAAGAAAATGTTTAGCAATTCAGAAATCACTTGTTAATTTATCCATGATATGTTAGATTTGCCAGCAAAACTATGACCATTTTGGAGGAAAGAAATATTTACATCTCCTTATTCAGGGCAGGATTTTCTATACAAGTATAGATGTCTTGCTGGAGTTGGATCATGGAACCCAAGCGGTTATTGAGATTTAGAACTATCATCGGAATTTTGGCTCTTTGTCAACTGTAGTGGGTTGAAGAAAAGCTAAGCTCGAGAAAGGACAAATTTCGTCCTTTCTTTTTTGATGTTCAGAGCGATAAAAATCCGTTTTTTGAAGTTTTCAAAGTTCCGAAAACCAAAGGCATTGCGCTTGATAAGCTTGATGAGATTATTAGTGGCTTCCAATTTTGCGTTAGAATAGGGTAGTTGAAGAGCGTTGACAATTTTCTCTTTGTCCTTGATAAAGGTTTTAAAAACAGTCTGAAAAAGAGGATGAACCAGCTTAAGATTGTCCTCAATAAGTCCGAAAAATTTCTCTGGTTCCTTATTCTGAAAGTGAAAAAGCAAGAGCTGATAGAGATTATAGTGGTGTTTCAAGTCTTCTGAATAGCTCAAAAGCTTGTCAAGAATCTCTTTATTGGTTAAGTGCATACGAAAAGTAGGGCGATAAAATCGCTTATCACTGAGTTTACGACTATCGTGTTGAATGAGCTTCCAGTAACGTTTGATGGCTTTGTATTCATGGGATTTTCGATCGAACTGATTCATGATTTGAACACGTACACGACTTATAGCACGGCTGAGATGTTGGATAATATGGAAACGATCTAGAACGATTTTAGCACATGGGAGTGAAACAGTCTGGGAGACTGTTTCAGCCTGAGCCTAGAAATTCGAAAGCGAAGCTGTTTAGCTAAGGCATAGTAGGGACTAAACATATCCATAGTAATGATTTTCACTCGACATCGGACGGCTCTATCATATTTAAGAAAGTGATCACGAATGACAGCTTGTGTTCTACCCTCAAGAACAGTGATGATGTTGAGATTATCAAAATCTTGTGCAATAAAACTCATCTTTCCCTTAGTAAAGGCATACTCGTCCCAGGACATAATCTCAGGAAGACGAGAAAAATCATGCTTAAAGTGGAAATCATTGAGCTTTCGAATGACAGTTGAAGTTGAAATGGAAAGCTGATGGGCAATATCGGTCATAGAAGTCTTTTCAATTAACTTTTGCGCAATCTTTTGGTTGATAATACGAGGAATTTGATGATTCTTCTTGACGAGTGAGGTCTCGGCGACCATCATTTTCGAGCAATGATAGCACTTGAAACGACGCTTTCTAAATAGAATTCTAGTAGGCATACCAGTCGTTTTGAGGTAAGGAATCTTAGAAGGTTTTTGAAAGTCATATTTTTTCATTTGACTTCCACAATAAGGACAAGATGGAGCATCGTAGTCCAGTTTGGCGATGATTTCTTTGTGTGTATCCCTATTGATGATATCTATAATTTGAATATTAGGGTCTTTGATGTCTAGTAGTTTTGTGATAAAATGTAATTGTTCCATATGATTCTTTCTAATGAGTTGTTTGATCGCTTTTCATTATAGGTCATATGGGACTTTTTTTCTACAACAAAATAGGCTCCATAATATCTATAGGGGATTTACCCACTACAAATATTATAGAGCCGGAATTTTTTCATTAGACACTTGTTCGGTAACCATAAAGTACTATACTATCCATGAACAAGACCCAGAAAAAGTAGCTTTATTTCTTAAAAAATTTAATAATTTAAAGCACCTAGCACCTGTTTATATTGATGAAACAGGATTCGATACTTATTTTTATCCAGAATATGGTCTCTCATTAAAAGGTCAGTTAATAAGAGGTAAAGTATCTGGAAGAAGATATCAGAGGATTTTCTTTGGTTGCAGGGTTAACAAATGAATGGTGAGTTAATCGCTCCAATGACCTACGAAGAGACGATGACGAACGACTTTTTTGAAGCTTGGTTTCAGAAGTTTCTCTTACCAACATTAAATACACCATCAGTTATTATTATTATGGATAATGCAAGATTCCATAGAATGGGGAAGCTAGAACTTTTATGTGAAGAGTTTGGGCATAAATTTTTACCTCTTCCTCTCTACTCACCTGAGTACAATCCTATTGAAAAACATGGGCTCATATCAAAAAGCACCTCAAAAAGGTATGAGCAACTTGCAGTACTTTTTACGAGGTGCTTTTGTCTTGTTCTTGTTTCAGTTTGTTATAAACGTCTAAGATAAGAGTTATACTAGGTAAATAAAAATCTCTATACTATCTGAAAGTGAAGATTACTCACTGTGAGATAGTATAGAGTCTTTTTGGTGTGTTAAATTATCCTACCCATTCCCCATTGTAATTAACACGGTAACCGTCAGGTGTAGTCGTATTGATTGCGAGTGCACCTGAATTATAGGCATAGTACCATTTGCCAGATACTTTCATCCAGCCTGTTTTCATAGCACCTGAATCTTGAAGGTAGTACCAGCTACCATTATCTTTGAGCCAACCAGTCTTCATAGCGCCTGAACCGTCGAGATAGTACCAGCTACCGTCTTTCACCCAGCCTGTTTGCATCCAGCCAGAGTTGTCAAAGCGATACCAAGTTCTATTTATTTTTTCCCATCCATTACTCGTGTATGAGCCGTCATTGTGTTTAAACCACCAACGTCCGTTTGATTGAATCCAACTTCCGAAGTATTGGGAATGATTGAACCAACTTCTTAGTCGATTAAGAAATTCGGCAGGATCATTGGTCTCATCGTCTAGTTTCTGACTTGAATTTGTATTTTCATTTTTGGTTTTATGATTTCCGATTGCCTTCAAGTCTTTGTCAAAAAGATTCGCCTTAGTCGCAAATGTTTGAGTCTGAGAAGAATTTGCTTCTGTGTATTGAATAGCCTTTCCATAACTACCAGCTAGTTCTTCAGAGCCACCAGATGATGTTCCGAAACTTTGTGCAACGGTAACCCATCCATTTTGGGTGACAGGATTTTCAAAAGCTGCAAGCCCCATATAGGTCAATTTTGGGTTAATTAAGGATTTATAGTGTCCAGTTTGACCTGTAACACTGACACCACTACGAGATTTGACGTAATCTGCTTTTTCCTTATACCATTGATTAATAGCTGTCATAAATCCGTCATAGTTCCAAGCCAAGTTTTCTGCTAGGGAGAAATTTCCTGTAGGCCAAGCGCTCCAAATGTCCTTACTAGACAAGCGTGTGTGATCAATAGTGATAGAAGCTTCTGCTGCACGAACGAAGGCTGTTTTTTCTAGTGCAGTTGACCATTTGATAGGAACATAGCTAGTAACTAGACCTTCATCTGCTGCCTCTTTTCGAATGGCATTGATACGGTCTAAGATAGCCTGTTTATCTGGCGTTAAGAAAGTCCCTTCAATCCCAACTAGAGTAGTACCAGAAGAAGCACTAGTGACCTCAGAGTTTAAGATATTGTAGGATTGACCATTGATTGCTTGAGTGGAAACCAGCCTATCATTAGCAGCTACTGATTGTGATGTAAGAGTTCCAGCTCCTAACAAGGAAAGTACTAAAACTGTAGCAAGTGTGAACTTTTTAGTTTTATTGTTCATTTTGTGTCCTCCTATTTTTATTATAACATCTCTACTGGGCAGAGTAAACTAAAATTCGGTATAGCTAGGGACTAGATTTATTTTAAATTTAGATGTTTGCAAAAATTTTTCTTAAATTTGGTGTATAATATAAATAGATGATTTTAATGAATCTACTCGACTTGTTCGATAACTATCTGAAGCGAGATTAGGTGTTCAGAGATTGAATTTTTAAGGTTCCCACTTAGCCATGCTTTTTAGGTTTTACATATTTAAATAAGCTAAACACTCCATGACATCATATAAATTATAGTTTAGAGGATGTAGAACAACTCTTCTTTCATCAAGGAAGTAAAATAACTCAATAATACAGGGATTCCATTCCCCTAGAAAGGTTAAATAAATGAAATCATATAAGAAATTTACGATTCTTGCTCTAGCTCTTCTTGGATTTACTAGCCAAACAGTTCTAGCTAATGATACTAGTCATCCTACGAATAACTCTATCGGTAGTTCAACTACTAGCTCTGCAAATGCTTCTCAAGCAGTTACAGAAAACCAGCCAACGACCCCTAGTTCGAGTAAGCAGGAGACAAAGCCAACTCTTCCTACTGAGTCTAAGCTACAAACTGGTTGGGTAAAAGAAGATGGGAAGTGGACTTATTATAGTCAAACGGGTGTCAAATTTACAGATACTCTCTATGAGGGCTACCTATTTGATAAGAATGGTTACTTACTTGAAAATAGCTGGTATCAGATGGCTAACAAGTGGTACTACGCCAATGGCTCAGGAAAATATCTGTCTAACCAATGGAGTCAAATCAATGGTAAATGGTATGCATTTGATCAAAATGGTGTCATGATGGCTAATACCTGGAAGGGAAATTATTACCTGAAATCCAGTGGGGCTATGGCAGACAAAGAATGGGTGTACGATCCTAACTACTCTAGCTGGTTTTATCTCAAGTCAGGTGGGCACTATGCTGAACAGCAATGGGTTGGCTCTTACTATCTAAAATCTGATGGCTACATGGCTCACAAAGAGTGGATTTATGATCAAGATTATAAAGTTTGGTATTATCTTAAAGAAGATGGCGTTTATGTCACTGGAACTTATACTATTGATGGAAGTAGTCATTTTTTCAAAGATAATGGTAAATGGGTGCAAGAACTTCCAAAAGGATTTGAAAAGGGGCGCTATAGTAAGACTATTTTCCTAGATCCTGGGCATGGTGGACGTGATTCGGGCGCTTACTATTATGGAATAGCTGAAAAAGATTTGAATCTACAGGTCTCTCGTAAATTACGGAAACGTTTAGAAGAACTTGGCTATACAGTTTTAACATCTCGTGATAGTGATGTGGATGTTGACTTTGTGACAGAGCGTTCTCGTATGGTAAATAAAACGAATGCAGACTTCTTTATTAGTATTCATTTTAACGCTACTGGGAATGACACAACACTGAATCTGGGAATACAGACTTATTCTTATAAGGAAGATGCAGGTTACCCGAGCAAGATTAACCAGTACTGGCACAATAATCCAGACCGAATGAGTGAAAGTAATCGTTTGGCAGCTGACCTTCACTCCTCTCTCTTGACCGAGACAGGTGCTAGAGATGCTGGGCTTCTGCAAGCCACCTTCGCTGTTCTTCGTGAGACTGCGAAACCTGCTGTGTTATTGGAGTTGGGTTATATGGATAATCCAGAAGAAAACCAACGAATCCGTAGTGATCAATACCAAGATAAGTTAGTTGAAGGCATTATTAAAGGAATTCAAAAATATTACGCTGGAAATTAAGAATTACATCAAACTAAGCTTTGGAGATTGTCCTAGGCTTAGTTTTTTACATTTGTAATGCTATTCATAACATTAAATTGTCTGAAAATTTATTGAAAAATGAGTGAAAACATGGTATAATGAAAGGTAAAATTAATTCAGGTTTCCTGAACCGATAGGAGTATACAATGAAAAAACTAGGTTTTGTCCTTTTATCTTCAGTCTTGCTATTGACAGCTTGTGCTGTTAGGTTTGAAAAATCAACCGAGACAAATGATTCATCTAAGGTGACAGCCTTGTCTGAAGACAAGCAGAAAATGCTTGATAAGGCCACTGCTGACTATAAGACTTTTGTGCAAGAGCAAATCGATAAACTCTTGACAGATACGGAAGGCTTTGTCAAACTGTTGAAAGAAGGTAAGTTAGAAGAAGCCAAAAAGGTTTATCCACTGATTCGTATGTCTTATGAGCGTTCAGAACCGATTGCTGAAAGTTTTGGTGAGTCAGATGTCAAGATTGACTTCCGTTTGGCAGACTACATGGACGAAAACAAGACTGAAGAAGGATGGTCTGGTTTCCACCGTATCGAGCGTATCCTTTGGGAAGACAATACAACTAAAGGAACTGAAAATCAAGATAAGAAAGAGTAAATCTGCTCTAATAAAAAAACTTTGTTCTCTAGAAACCATTGTGTGGCTATCGAGAGTGCAAAGTTTTTTTGAGTTTGGAACATGAAAACAGCAGTTGATTTCAAGAAAGAAAAAAGAACAGCCGAAACTGTTCTTTTTATCATTATTTGAGACCGTATTTTACAAAGATATACTCTATAGTGTTTAAATCCTTATTAAATCAACGTTTCTAAAGGGGATATAGCTGTAAAATATTATATATATACCGTATTGTTAAACCAAGACGGTACCAAAAAGGTACCAAAAATTAAGGTTTCAGAGCTTATAAAATAATGAAAGTTGTCTCAATCAGTTGAGCTTTTTTTATTGCATTTTTGTAGCAAAGTGACGTAGTCGCTCTTTGTGTGGAATAAGTGGGAAAGAAAAACAGTTCTTTGAGTTTGGTCGATAAAGTAAAGCAAGATATACTGACCGATAATTTTTCCTCGCGTAGGGTACTTACTGTTGATTTTTAGTCCTATTTTTTCATCTGCATCAAAGCCAGCTTCAGGAAAAGTTTCTAAACTTTTTAAGCCGTCTAAAATTTTGGCTACAGTATTCTTAGCCGACTGGGGTGATAAAAGAACAGTGCTGATGTAGTTATGGATACTGTCAATTGCCTGACTCACTTCAGTAGATAGAATCACTTTATAAATCATATCGTAGCCTCATGTCATCTAGGGGAGTTCCTTGTCCGGATTCATATTCTCTTAAGGCGCGTTCAGATTGGGCTTGTAGCTCCTGAATCAATCGTTCACGGTGTAAATCTTCTGCAGTTTTTATTGGCAAATCTTGTTCGAGAACAATCTGCTCGATAAAAAGACTAATAGCATCCGTCATAGTCATTCCTTTTTCCTTGATGATAGCTCTAGCTTGTTCCATTGATGACTCATTGATTTTAAAATTGTACTGTTTAGTAAGTGATGTCGTCATGGTATATCTCCAATCTATACTATATATAGCTAGTATATATCTTTTATATTTTTTAGGCAAGAGAAAACTTTGTACTCTAGAAACTACCGAGAGTGCAAAGTTTTTTGAGTTTGGAACATGAAAACAGCAGTTAATTTCAAGAAACAAAAAAGAACAGCCGAAGCTGTCTTTTTATCATTATTTGAGACCGTATTTTTTGTTGAAACGATCCACGCGTCCATCTGCTTGAGTGAACTTTTGACGTCCAGTGTAGAATGGGTGTGAGTCTGATGAAATTTCCACACGGATCAATGGGTAAGTTTCGCCTTCGAACTCAACTGTTTCGTTAGAGCGTTTTGTTGAACCGCTAAGGAATTGGTAACCAGTAGTTGTGTCCATGAAGACAACTGGGCGATATTCTGGATGGATATCTTTTTTCATTTTGCAATATTTCCTTTCTGCCATGGTCTCTTTGCGAGCCATAGATTGTTACCATACTAGTCTATCAGATTCTGAAAAGTTTGGCAAGTATTTTATCAGTTTTTAAGCAAGTTTTTTAACTTTTGGTAGATGATTTCGTTTTCTTCTAGGCTATAGGAATTAGCACCACTTGCTAGAGGGTGGCCTCCACCATCATGTTCCTTGGCAATTTCATTGATAGGATGGATTTTACTGCGTAAGCGAACACGGTAGTGGCCATCAGCCTGTTCTACAAAAATTCCCCAGAGACTGACGCTGTCAATCCGACCAGGAGCTCCAACAATGGCCGCAGTTTCAGCATCGGTGACATTGAACCGTTTTAAGATTTCCTGACTCAGGATAACGCGAGCAGCACCATTTTCATCCACTTCCAGATGGTCGTAGATGTAGCCTTGAAGTTTTGCAATTTTGTAGCTCATAGTGTCCATTTTGCGAGTGAGAGCTGCAAAGTCAAAGTTATGTTCTCTCAAATAAGCAGCCAGGCGAAGAGTCCGTGCAGTCGTAGAAGGGTAGAGGAAGCGACCTGTATCACCAACAATTCCTGCAAAGAGCAACTCAGCAGCGCGATCTGACAAGGACAGTTGAGTTGTTTCTGCAAATAAGGTAATCATCTCACTAGCGCTACTTGAACTAGTATCCACCCATGATAGGTCACCGTATACATCATCATTTGGATGGTGGTCAATTTTAATGAGAAAATCACCTTGAATATAGCGTTTATCATCAATACGAGCAGTATTCGCCGTATCACAGACGATGACAAGTGCTCCCTGGTAGGCACTATCTTCAACAAGATCCATCTCAGCCATCCAAGTAAGAGTTGGTTCATCAAAACCAACTGCTTTGATGGTTTTTTCTGGGAAATGATGTTTGAGAAGAGCTTTCAATCCCACCTGACTTCCCAAGGCATCAGGGTCTGGTTTCATATGACGATGAATGATAATCGTGTCGTATTCTTTAATTTTTTCTAAAATTTGATGGCAAATGTCCATAAATAACCTCAATTCTTTCTCATTTCATTGTAGCACAAGAATTTTTATTTTTAAAATGAAAAAGATGTGATATAATGGAGAAAGATAAATTGAGGAGGACGATATGGCATTAGCAAAAATTGTATTTGCCAGTATGACCGGTAATACCGAAGAAATTGCAGATATTGTAGCAGACAAATTACGTGACTTGGGCTTGGATGTCGATGTTGATGAATGTACAACTGTTGACGCTTCAGACTTCTTGGAAGCAGACATCGCTATCGTTGCGACCTATACTTATGGTGATGGAGAATTGCCAGATGAGATGATGGACTTCTACGAAGACCTAGCTGATCTCAATTTGAATGGTAAAATCTACGGAGTGGTTGGTTCAGGTGACACCTTCTACGATGAATTCTGTAAGGCTGTTGATGACTTTGATCGTGTCTTTGTGTCAACAGGAGCAGAAAAAGGTTCAGAGTGTGTTAAAGTTGATCTTTCTGCCGAGGAGGAAGATATTGAACGCTTAGAACAATTCGCAGAAGAATTGGCTGCTAAAGTAGGATAAGCATAAACGTGCGCTGATGCAATCAATCAGTGCATTTTTCTTATCGTGACTTGGGATTTTACTAGCCTATTTAGTGGCTTTTTGATACAATAATTCAAATAAAGGAGGAGACTGTATGGATTTAGATAGTATTCGTCAAGAAATTGATCAAATCGACGACCAAATCGTCAAGCTCTTAGAAGAACGAATGCATTTGGTTGAGGGTGTAGTTGCCTATAAGAAAGCTTCAGGTAAACCGATTTTAGATACTAAGAGAGAAGCGGTTATTTTTGAAAAGGTTAGAAGTCGTGTAGAGGACAAGCGCTATCAGGAGACTATTGTCGCGACTTTTTCGGACATACTCAAACGTTCGCGTGATTATCAGGATAAAAATATCAAATGAAAAAAGAACAATTTTATCCGCTAGGGATTTTTCTAGCTGCTATGTTGGGCGGACTTGTCCGCTATCTAGTTTCCACTTGGTTACCAGCCAGTCCAGATTTTCCTTGGGGAACCCTTCTTGTTAACTATCTAGGTATTTTCTGCTTGGTTTATCTTGTCAAGGGCTATCTGGTCTATAAAGGAACCAGTAAGGGCTTGGTTTTAGCACTAGGTACAGGTTTTTGCGGAGGTCTAACAACCTTTTCCAGTCTCATGCTTGATGTTGTAAAACTGCTTGATACAGGGCGCTATGTTAGCTTAGTCTTGTATCTCATTTTAAGCATTGGTGGTGGCCTGCTCTTAGCCTATTGTCTGGGGAGGAAGAAATGGTAATGGTCTATCTTGCAATTGCTTGTGGTTGCGGAGCTTTAGTGCGCTATTTCTTTTCCCGCTATAATCAATCTTCTAAATTGCCACTTGGAACGCTTATAGCAAATCTTTTAGGGTGTTTTTTGATTGGATTATTCTACAATCATGTGGAGTCTAAGGAAGTCTATGCTATTCTAGCAACAGGATTTTGCGGAGGTTTGACAACTTTTTCGACCTTGAATGACGAACTCCAAAGGTTGCTAAGTGATAAGAAGGTTTTTTATTCTTACCTGACTTTGACTTACCTAGGTGGTTTAGTTGCGATTTTTTTAGGAATTCTGCTATAAATTTCTTTACTTTTTTGTGGAAATTTGGTAAACTGTATCTTGTGTGTAATGGACGCACAAAAATACAGTTTATCCGCTGAGGAAGATTCCTCAAGATTGACAAAGATAGGAGAATAAAATGAATCCATTAATCCAAAGCTTGACTGAAGGTCAACTTCGTACTGATATCCCATCATTCCGTCCTGGTGACACTGTTCGTGTACACGCGAAAGTTGTCGAAGGTAACCGTGAACGTATCCAGATTTTTGAAGGTGTTGTTATCGCACGTAAAGGTGCTGGCATTTCTGAAAACTACACAGTTCGTAAAATCTCTAACGGTGTAGGTGTTGAGCGTATCTTCCCAATCCACACTCCACGTGTTGAAAAGATCGAAGTTGTTCGTTACGGTAAAGTACGTCGTGCGAAATTGTACTACTTGCGTGCTCTTCAAGGTAAGGCAGCTCGTATCAAAGAAATCCGTCGTTAATTCGACTAAAAAACTCTGCTCATTTAGCAGAGTTTTTATCTAGCTCCCTTAGTTCAATGGATATAACAACTCCCTCCTAAGGAGTAGTTGCTGGTTCGATTCCGGCAGGGGGCATGTAATTAGATACTAAAAACCGCTCAGCTGAGCGGTTTTCGTATATTTTTCCCTTTTACAGTACCCATGTACGGATGGCATGGGCAACGCCAGATTCATCATTAGATTTAGTGATGTATTTGGCGATTTTTTTGATTTCTGGATTTCCATTTTCCATGACAACGGGGTTGCCAACGACTTCCAGCATGGCACGGTCATTTTCTTCGTCCCCGATCGCCATAGTTTCATCTTTGGTCAATCCGAGTTTTTCAGCTAAGTGAGTAATGGCTGAACCCTTGTCAACATTCTTTTTAAGGAGTTCGAGGTAGAAAGGAGCAGATTTGTTGATAGAGTAGCGTTCGTAAAATTCGGCTGGGATTTTTTCAATCGCAGCATCGAGGATTTCTGGCTCATCTATGAACATACACTTGACAATTTCTTTGTCAGCCATTTCTTCAGGTGTACGGTAGAAAATTGGCATGCTGACGAGGGTTGATTCGTGCACTGTGTATTTTCCGATATTGCGATTGGCTGTGTAGATGCCGTCCTTGGTAATAGCGTGCATGTGGACACCGAGCTTACGACTGAGAAATTCCATATCAAGATAATCCTCATAAGTCAAGGATTCGCTGATAATCTCATGCCCTGTAGCAGTTTCTTGGACAAGGGCACCATTGAAGGTCACAACATAGTCACCCTCGTCTCTCAACTGTAAGTCGTCCAGAAGTTTGGCAACACCTGCGATAGGGCGGCCAGTTGCAATGACGACTTTGACACCAGATTCTTTGGCATCTTGGATGGCAGAAAAGACTTCAGGAGTAATTTCCTTTTGGCTATTGACTAGGGTTCCGTCAATATCGACGGCGATTAGTTTAATACTCATAAATTTCCTCTTCTAGTTTTTATTTGAGTTAAAATGATCGTTCTCAATCAAGTGTAGAAATTGTTGGGTAATGCTTGCGAAGATACTGTTTTGGTCCAACATTTCTTTCGGGAAATAAAAACGATTATCTCCGTGACGGCTACCAGCAAGGGATTGGACAATAGGAGACAGGCTAGAGAGTTCGGCTAGTTCTCCATTCTTTTGTAAAATCTCAATCTGTGTCCGTGGATTTTCAGATTCGGGACGATAGATATCATAAGGGAGGTCAAAGTTCTTATGAATAGCAGTGTAGTAGTCGGGATCAAAGCCGATATCCTCAACCAATTTTCTCATGCTAGCGAGTTGGTCTTGATCTTCTTGTGAAAAGGTAATGGATTTAAAGACCTTGCGGTTGACAAAGCGTTGCGACAAATCTGCGAGAATCTTGTCAGGACTGGTCATCCAGAGTTGGAAGTAGGTATTCATCACACCATCATCCAGAGCTAGATAGTCAGACAAGGTCACATTTTTTTCAAAGAATGGCAGGAGGTGTGGAGAAGTTCGTGCAAAGAAGTCCTTGTCCTCAGGATAGAGTTCCTTGGCGCGTTTGAGGAGATTCTGCAGGAGAACTTCCATAGCGCGTGTTGCTGGGTGGAAATAAACCTGCATGTACATCTGGTAACGACTGAGGACGTAGTCTTCGATAGCATGCATGCCATTGCGCTGAAAGGCGATACCATTTGCGACAGGACGAATGACTCGGAGGATGCGAGTCAGGTCAAATTCCCCATAAGATGCTCCCGTAAAATAGGAGTCACGCAAGAGATAGTCCATGCGGTCTGCATCAATTTGACTGGAAATGAGTTGCACGACCTGCTTGTTAGGATAGGTATGGTCAATGACACTGGCAACCTTTTCTGGGAAATCAGGTGCCACTTGTAGCAGGACTTGATGAATTTCCGTCTCAGGACTTTGGATAATCTCCTGAGTAATGGCTTCATGGTCTGTATCAAAGAGATGTTCAAAAGTATGGGAGTAGGCACCATGCCCAAGGTCGTGTAGGAGAGCAGCGGTCATGGTCAAGAGGGACTCGGCAGGATTCCATTCTTCTGGATATTTTTCTTCAAAAATCTCTGTGATGCGTCGTGCAATTTCATAGACCCCTAGACAGTGGGAGAAGCGGCTGTGCTCCCCACCGTGGAAGGTATAACTGGAAGTTCCCAGTTGCTTGATCCGGCGCAAACGCTGAAATTCTTTTGTATTAATCAAATCATAGATGATTTGATTATCGACATGGATGTAGTTGTGAACTGGGTCACGGAATACTTTTTCGTTCATATGACCATTATAGCAAAAAGCTAGAGTTTTTGGTAAAATAGTAGGACAAGAGACAAGAAAGAGGACTTGATGTGAAGATTAGGATGCGAAATACGATTCAGTTTGATGAGCAGTTGGAAGTGATTGACCAGCTTTATGACGTGGAAGTGCATGAAAAAGGAGATTATAGCTACCTGCTTTTCTATAATGGGGAAAAGGAAAAAGTGGTTATTAAATTTCATGGTCAAGAACTTGTGATGAGCCGATTTTCCAATCCCAAGACCATTATGCGCTTTTTAAAGGATAGTGATAGTTTAGCCTATATTCCCACACCTATGGGCATGCAGGAGTTTATCATCCAAACGAGCCATTATGAAGTTGATGGGCAAAAGATTCATTTAGATTATCAACTACAAAATCAAGAGGGACAACCCTTTGCCAGCTATCAATTGGAAATTACTTGGGGCTAGGCTCATGTCTTTTTCAAATTTAGCTAGCTATCTTCTTGGATTGGCTCCCTAGTGTGGTAGATTAGGCTATTTTTTGGTATAATAAAAGTTATGGAAATTGAAAAAACCAATCGAATGAATGCGCTCTTTGAATTTTATGCGGCGCTTTTGACAGATAAGCAAATGAATTACATCGAGCTCTACTACGCTGATGATTACAGCCTCGCTGAGATTGCCGAGGAGTTTGGTGTCAGTCGTCAGGCTGTCTATGATAATATCAAGCGGACAGAAAAGATTCTGGAAGATTATGAGATGAAATTGCACATGTACTCGGACTACATTGTCCGAAGTCAGATTTTTGACCAGATTTTGGAGCGCTATCCCAAGGATGACTTTCTGCAGGAGCAGATAGAAATTTTAACAAGCATTGATAATAGAGAATAAGAGGAAGAAGAATGGCATTTGAAAGTTTAACAGAACGTTTACAGAACGTCTTTAAAAATTTACGTAAAAAAGGAAAAATCTCTGAATCTGATGTCCAAGAGGCAACCAAAGAAATTCGCTTGGCCTTGCTTGAGGCCGACGTTGCCTTGCCTGTTGTAAAGGACTTTATCAAGAAAGTTCGTGAGCGTGCAGTCGGACATGAGGTTATTGATACCCTTAATCCTGCGCAACAAATTATTAAAATCGTTGATGAGGAACTGACAACCGTTTTAGGTTCTGATACGGCAGAAATTATCAAGTCACCTAAGATTCCTACAATCATCATGATGGTCGGTTTGCAGGGGGCTGGTAAAACAACCTTTGCTGGTAAATTGGCCAACAAACTCAAGAAAGAAGAAAATGCTCGTCCTTTAATGATTGCGGCGGATATTTATCGTCCTGCGGCTATTGACCAGTTGAAAACTCTGGGTCAACAGATTGATGTGCCTGTCTTCGCACTTGGAACAGAAGTACCAGCTGTTGAGATTGTACGTCAAGGTTTGGAACAAGCCCAAGCCAATCATAACGACTATGTCTTGATTGATACGGCAGGTCGTTTGCAGATTGATGAGCTTTTGATGAATGAGCTTCGTGACGTGAAAGCATTGGCTCAACCAAATGAAATTTTGCTCGTCGTTGATGCCATGATTGGTCAAGAAGCGGCTAATGTTGCGCGTGAGTTTAACGCTCAGTTGGAAGTGACTGGGGTCATCCTTACCAAGATTGATGGGGATACTCGTGGTGGTGCTGCTCTATCTGTTCGTCACATTACTGGAAAACCAATCAAGTTCACTGGTACAGGTGAAAAGATTACGGACATTGAAACCTTCCACCCAGACCGCATGTCTAGCCGTATCCTTGGCATGGGGGATATGCTCACTCTGATTGAGAAAGCTTCTCAGGAATACGATGAGCAAAAAGCCCTTGAAATAGCTGAGAAGATGCGTGAAAACACCTTTGATTTCAATGATTTCATTGATCAGTTGGATCAGGTGCAAAACATGGGGCCAATGGAAGACTTGCTCAAGATGATTCCAGGTATGGCTAACAACCCAGCCCTTCAAAACATGAAGGTAGATGAGCGTCAGATTGCTCGTAAACGTGCCATTGTGTCTTCCATGACACCTGAAGAACGTGAAAACCCAGATTTGTTAAATCCAAGCCGTCGCCGTCGTATCGCTGCTGGTTCTGGAAATACATTTGTCGAAGTCAATAAATTCATCAAGGACTTTAACCAGGCTAAACAGCTCATGCAGGGTGTCATGTCTGGGGATATGAACAAAATGATGAAGCAAATGGGAATCAATCCAAATAACCTTCCTAAAAATATGCCAAATATGGGAGGAATGGATATGTCTGCCCTTGAAGGAATGATGGGACAAGGCGGTATGCCTGACCTGTCAGCTCTCGGAGGGGCAGGAATGCCAGATATGA
The DNA here is from genome assembly GCF_013277015.1 of Streptococcus sp. 1032. Classification (NCBI taxonomy): domain Bacteria; kingdom Bacillati; phylum Bacillota; class Bacilli; order Lactobacillales; family Streptococcaceae; genus Streptococcus; species Streptococcus sp. 1032. The sequence goes on from NZ_VMMD01000001.1 coordinate 135,976, forward strand.
GCCAAATGTTTGGTGGCGGACTCAAAGGTAAAATCGGTGAATTTGCTATGAAACAGTCCATGAAACGCATGGCGAATAAAATGAAGAAAGCAAAGAAGAAACGCAAGTAAGATAAGGGAAGGCCGCAGGGCTTTCCTTTTTTAGAAAGAAGAAAAATGAGCACTTCAGTAGTTGGAAATGCTCGTTTTTTGATGTATTTAGACTCTTAATCTTTATTTTCGTATGGTAAGATCAAGTTCAAGATGATTCCTGTCATAGCTGATAGGGCAGTTCCTGAAAGGGTAACTGGACCAAGTTTAAGGATAGCTCCTCCAAGCCCAAGGACTAACATGGCACTTGCGATGATTAGGTTACGCATTTGAGCGAAATCAACACGTTCTTTGATCAAGACTTTCAAACCGTTGCTGGCGATAACTCCGTAGAGAAGGATTGACATACCACCAAGTACAGCATTTGGAATGGTTGAAATCAAGGCAGTGAATTTACCAAGGAAGCTAAGGGCAATCGCGATGAAGGCAGCGTTACGGATAACTGAGACAGAAGCGATACGAGTCATACCGATAACCCCTGTATTTTCTCCGTAAGTTGTATTGGCTGGTCCACCAAGGAAGGCAGAAACAGAAGTTGCGATACCGTCACCAAGAAGAGTACGGTGAAGACCTGGTTCTTTCAAGAATTGACGACCACAGATTTGACCCAAAACAGTATGGTCTCCGATATGTTCAGAAATTGTTACGATAGCGATTGGCAAGATAGCGATGGTTTCTGGACCAAAGTAAAGATTGTATTCTTTAAAGGCACCACCTGTGCTAAATGGCAAGTAGAAACCAGGAATTTCAAACCAGTTAGCTTCTAGGACAGGCGTAAAGTCAACCAAGCCAAGAGTTAGTGCGAAGAGGTAACCACCGATAATGGCAAAGAGGAAAGGAATGATTCGTAGGAAGCCTTTTCCTTTTGTATTGATAAAGGCAGCAATCAAGAACGTAACAACGGCTACAAGAGCATTTTTCCAATTTCCGTCTGCTACAAGACCTGCATTGGTAACAGCTGAACCTGCAAGTCCAAGACCGATAACGATGATCATAGGACCGATAATGATTGGTGGCAAGAGTTTATCAATCCATTTTGTTCCTACAAATCGGATGCTGGTAGCAACAAGGACATATACCAAACCAGTCAAGATAACCCCTGTTTGGGCAGCAGATACATCGCCACCCATTTCTTTCATAGCAAGTGACATAGCTGTGATAAAGGCAAATGAAGAACCTAGATAAACTGGAACTTTAAAACCAGTTGAAATCATGTAGATGAGTGTCCCAACACCTGAAGCAAAAAGGGCAACAGATACAGGCATTCCCAAAATCAATGGTACCAAGATGGTCGCACCAAACATAGCGAAAACGTGTTGGAAGCTAAGGAGAATTCCTTTTCCAGCCGAAGGACGTTGGTCAACGTCTAGTAACAAATCAACAGTTGATTCTTGTTTCATATAAACCTCACTTTTGGGCATCAAAAAAGAGCCCATTATTTTACAGCAATAGGCCCTCAGAGTAAGACTTCTCTAAAATCTAGACTTTAAAGAGTTTTAAATATTTCTGCGTCTTCGTCACCTCACGGGATGACATTAAAAACCTTTGCTTGTGATAGTATAGCAAAAATTACAAACTTTGTAAATATTTTTTTACTAAAAAGATTAAAGTGGGCGTTTATTGGGCATGCCAGCCTTACGTGGATATTTATTTGGTGTTTCCTTTTTCTTTTCTACCACTGTGATGTAGCGCGGATCTCCATTAGGTAGAGCGTAGCTGAGATTGTCTTCGACCTTACTAAAAAGGAGGTTGAGGGCATTCTTAGCTTCTAACAACTCCTCAGGCGCATTGCTGGCCTTGAGTGCCAATAGTTTCCCGCCAACTTTAAGGTAGGGAATAGTCAATTCAGACAAGACCTGCATACGGGCAACCGCACGAGCTGTCACCATATCAAACTGAGCACGGAAGTTCTTGTCTTGGGCAAAATCTTCTGCACGCCCATGGTAGAAATGAACGCCGTCTAAATCCAGTTCTTGAGCCAACAATTGGAGAAAGTTAATGCGTTTGTTGAGTGAATCAATGATGGTCACATCAAGCTGAGGATAGAGGATTTTCATCGGCAGACTAGGAAATCCTGCCCCAGCTCCAATATCAAGAAGTTTGATAGTTTCATTAGGAATCAAACCTTGAAGAATGGGTGCAATCGAATCGTAAAAATGTTTGAGATAAACTTCATCCTTGTCCGTAATGGCTGTTAAATTAATCTTTTCATTCCACTCGACCAAGAGTTCAAAATAACGTTCAAATTGATGTTTTTGCTGGTCCGAAAGTGGAAGATTTTGCTCGGCAAGCAAGTTGTAAAATGTTTCTGGTTTCATAGTTATTTCCTTCTTTAGTATCATCTTATTTTACCACAATCATAAAAAATTTGATATACTGGTACTAATCTAAAAGCAGAAAGGACTTATATCATGACTTGGATTATTCTTGGAGTTTTGGCTCTTGTTGTTATTTTTGTGATTGTTAGCTATAACGGTTTGGTTAAAAATCGTATGCAAACCAAGGAGGCTTGGAGTCAGATTGATGTTCAGTTGAAACGTCGAAATGACCTCTTGCCAAACTTGATTGAAACTGTAAAAGGTTATGCTAAATATGAAGGTTCTACCCTTGAAAAGGTGGCAGAACTTCGTAACCAAGTGGCGGCAGCGACTTCACCAGCAGAAGCTATGAAAGCTAGTGATGCCCTCACTCGTCAGGTTTCAGGTATTTTTGCAGTTGCAGAAAGCTATCCAGATTTGAAAGCTAGTGCAAACTTTGTTAAATTGCAAGAGGAGTTGACAAACACAGAAAATAAAATTTCTTACTCTCGACAACTCTACAACAGTGTTGTCAGCAACTACAATGTAAAATTAGAAACTTTCCCAAGCAATATTATCGCTGGAATGTTTGGATTTAAAGCAGCAGATTTCCTTCAAACTCCAGAAGAGGAAAAGGCAGTTCCTAAGGTTGATTTTAGCGGTTTAGGTGACTAAGATGTTGTTTGATCAAATTGCAAGCAATAAACGAAAAACGTGGATTTTGTTGCTGGTGTTTTTCCTACTCTTAGCTCTTGTTGGCTATGCGGTTGGTTACCTTTTTATGCGATCTGGGCTTGGTGGTTTGGTTATCGCACTGATTATCGGCTTTATCTATGCCTTGTCCATGATTTTTCAATCGACAGAGATTGTCATGTCCATGAATGGAGCGAGTGAGGTGGATGAACAAACGGCACCAGACCTCTACCATGTAGTAGAAGATATGGCTATGGTGGCTCAGATTCCTATGCCCCGTGTTTTCATCATTGATGATCCAGCCTTAAATGCCTTTGCGACAGGTTCTAACCCTCAAAATGCTGCTGTTGCTGCGACTTCAGGTCTCCTAGCTATCATGAATCGTGAGGAACTAGAAGCTGTTATGGGACATGAAGTCAGTCATATTCGTAATTACGATATACGTATTTCGACTATTGCTGTCGCCCTTGCTAGTGCTATCACCTTGCTTTCTAGTATGGCAGGTCGTATGATGTGGTGGGGTGGAGCAGGCCGTAGACGAAGTGACGATGACCGAGAAGGAAATGGCTTAGAAATCATTATGCTCGTGGTTTCTCTACTAGCTATTGTACTGGCTCCTCTCGCTGCAACCTTGGTGCAACTAGCTATTTCTCGTCAGAGGGAATTCCTAGCTGATGCTTCCAGTGTCGAGTTGACTCGTAATCCTCAAGGGATGATCAATGCTCTACGTAAGTTGGATAATAGTAAACCCATGAGTCGTCCTGTCGATGATGCCAGCAGTGCACTTTATATCAATGATCCTAAGAAAGGGGGAGGGTTCCAAAAACTCTTTTATACCCACCCACCTATTTCAGAACGGATTGAACGTTTAAAACATATGTAAAAAGAATCCAGAGGTCATCTCTGGATTTTTACTATGTTGCAAATTTATAAATCTTCTAAATTAACTAGCTCCAAACCGTGTTCTGTTAAGCGATAGATGCTTGAACAGACCTCTTTTAAGAAACGACGGTCATGCGAAACAGTGATGAGACCGCCTGGATAGGTTGCAAAGAGTTTTCTGATTTGGGGTTGAGAAGTTGGAGAAAAGTTTCGTGTGGGTTCATCCAGAAGGAGAAAGTTTGGTTTGCGCAAGACTAAATCCAAAAGCAGGAGTTTACCCTGTTGTCCGCCAGATAAGGAGCGAATTTGATGCTGCATTTCTGGATAACTGAAATTGAGACTGGCTAAGTGAGATTGGATTTTCTGCAGTTCCTCTTTTTCACCAGTTTTGCTGAGATAGGCTATAGGGGATAAATCCAATTGTAGTTTTTTATGGTAATCTTGTGGCATATAACCAAGAGAAATCTCTCTTTTTTGACTTAGCATTTGTTGCAACTTTGCTAACAGAGTTGATTTCCCCATACCATTTGGCCCGATGATACCGATTTTTTCTTGCCCACGGACAGTTAGTTGTAGTTCTTGCACCAAAATTCGCTCGCCAATGGACAAATTCTCTTTTTCCAGTTGGATTAAGACTTTAGAAGCCGGTAATGGCTGTATATCTGAGAAGAAAAGTCTGATTTCTTCCTCTTCAAGTGGTTTTTGGGTCATGGACTGAGCTAGCTTTTCAAAGCGTTTTTCTTGAGATAGAACATTTTTCATCTTTTTAGCCAATAGGCGACCGGCAGTACTGTCTTTGGTAGCTCGAAGTGCAGTCTCTACATGTTGCTTGACTCGCCGATGTTTTTCCATGGTTTTATCGTAGGTTCTTTGATCGTTAGCCGCTTGCTGACTTTGTCTGGCAAAATTAGCCTTTCTCTGCTCACTATAGCGGTCATAGTCTAAATGCTCTACTAACGTTTCTGCTTCTTTACGGTGTTTGACCAGTCGCAAGTGAACAATAGTGTCTGCCGTTTCAGAAAGAAAGTCCTCATCATGGGAGATGAAAATAGCAGTTTGCCGAATCTTTTGAATCTGACTTTTTAGCCAATCAACCGTCTCAAGGTCTAGGTCATTTGAAGGTTCATCTAAAAATAGAATCTCAAAGGGTTTGGCTAACTCATGGATGAGCTGAATTTTCAAAGCTTCACCCCCTGATAGACTGCCAATCTCTTGGTCGCTTGCGAAACGATTGCTATCAAAATGCAATTCCTCAGCCAAACGATAGAGGATACTGTAGTCTAAATCAATAGAATCTAAAAAGAAGTAGTCGTGTAAAGTTTTCTTTTTCAGCTCCTCGGGGAGTTTTTGAGGAATGTAGGCTAGTGATTGATGGTCAGACTGGATGTCTCCCCTGATAGTGAAATCAGGCAAAGCTTCCCCCATTAAAGTTTTAAGTAAGGTTGATTTGCCATTTCCTTCCTCTCCAATAATAGCTACCTTTTCCCCATCCTGGATGGTCATGCTTAGATCAGAGACAAGGTCTCGTAAATCTTTGTTTTGTGTGATGGTCAGGTGATTGATTTTTATCATATGATTGCCCTTTCTAGAATGTCCATAGTGCATAACAAAAAGCTCTACTTTACCTAGTAGAGCCCAAAGTCTATGTCAAAAAAACTCTATGAAAATGCCAGAAAAAAGAGCATAAAAGAGCACACAAAAAGAGACAAAAACAAGATCTACTAAATAAAGGTTCTTTATTTGATAGACTTAGTTGTTCATGTCTCCCTTACCTCCGAGTATTAGTATCTTTATACTATACCTTTAAGGAAATTTTGTCAACAGAAAACTGGAAATTCTATGCTCTAAAATCCGTGTGGTAGGCATTAGTAATGAGTTCTTTGTCTTCCATGTGAGTATCTTCCTTGCTCTGATGTATTCTTGCCTATAGTATAGAACTAAAAAAATGACATAGTAAACATGTTAAAAACTCGAATGTTAATTACAAAGTTTGCTGTGCTGATTTGTAGCCTTTTCATGGTATAATCAAGAGAGTAAATCTTTATGGAGGAAGTATGAAATTAAATATTCAAGAAATTCGTAAGCAGTCTGAAGGCTTGCATTTTGAACAAGCGTTAGATTTAGTTGCTGACCTACGTGCACGTAATCAAGAAATTTTAGATGTAAAAGATATCCTTGCAGTTGGGAAAGTCCAATATGAAGACCGTATGTATTTCTTAGATTATCAGTTGTCTTATACCATTGTCCTTGCTTCAAGTCGTAGTATGGAGCCAGTTGAGTTGGCTGAATCTTATCCAGTCACAGAAGTTTTCATGGAAGGCGCAACTAACCAGCTAGATCAAGAAGTTTTAGACGATGATTTGGTCTTGCCTATCGAAAATGGAGAACTTGACCTTGCTGAGAGCGTGTCAGACAATATCCTACTAAACATTCCTATCAAGGTCTTGACGGCTGAAGAAGAAGCTGGTCAAGGTTTTGTGTCAGGAAATGACTGGCAAATCATGACAGAAGAAGAATACCAAGCCCAACAAGCGGTTAAGAAAGAAGAAAACAGTCCTTTTGCTGGCTTACAAGGACTATTTGATGGAGACGAATAATGGTCTTGTCAAAAAAACGCGCACGAAAGGTGCTAGAAGAAATTATTGCTCTTTTTCCAGATGCCAAGCCCAGTCTTGATTTTACCAATCATTTTGAACTACTAGTTGCGGTCATGTTGTCAGCTCAGACAACAGATGCAGCGGTAAATAAGGCCACACCAGGTCTCTTTGCTGCCTTTCCAACGCCACAAGCCATGTCTGTGGCGACAGAGGGTGAGATTGCTTCACATATTTCTCGCCTGGGACTGTATCGGAATAAGGCTAAATTCCTTAAAAAATGTGCCCAACAGTTACTAGACGATTTTTATGGCCAAGTTCCTCAAACACGTGAGGAATTAGAGAGTTTGGCAGGTGTTGGTCGCAAGACAGCCAATGTTGTTATGAGTGTAGGATTTGGGATTCCAGCTTTTGCAGTGGATACTCATGTAGAGCGTATTTGCAAACACCACGATATCGTCAAAAAATCAGCGACACCACTTGAGGTGGAAAAGCGGGTCATGGATATCTTGCCGCCTGAGCAGTGGTTAGCAGCTCATCAGGCCATGATTTATTTTGGAAGATCCATTTGCCATCCTAAAAATCCAGAGTGTGACCAGTACCCACAGTTATATGATTTTAGCAATTTATAAGATGGGGTTTCAAAAGTTTTTGCTTGATTTTAGGCTCGCTTTGTGCTATAGTAATTGATAATTAAATATTCCTTTAAACCTGTCCCGTGAGGCAGGCAAGGAGCGTGATAAAGTAGAAGGGTGAAGTCTATACTGTTTGTAGTAGGGCTTACTTAGCTATACATTTCAAGTCTCCTTGTTTAAGGAGACTTTTCTTTTTGGAGGTTTGTCATGAAGGCAAAAGAAGTTGTAGACGAATTGACCGTCAAACGAGCGATTACGCGTATTACTTATGAGATTATCGAACGCAACAAAGATTTGAATAAAATCGTCTTGGCTGGTATTAAAACTCGCGGTGTCTTTATCGCCTACCGAATCCAAGAACGTTTGGAGCAGCTAGAAAATCTTTCAGTTCCTGTTGTGGAATTGGATACCAAACCTTTCCGTGATGATGTTAAAAGTGGAGAAGATACTTCTTTGGTTTCTGTCGATGTGACAGACCGCGAAGTTATCTTGGTGGACGATGTGCTTTATACAGGCCGCACTATCCGTGCTGCTATTGATAATATTGTAGGTCATGGTCGTCCTGCGCGCGTGAGTTTAGCAGTTCTAGTAGATCGTGGACATAGAGAATTGCCAATCCGTCCAGATTACGTTGGAAAAAATATCCCAACCAGTCGTTCTGAAGAAATCATCGTAGAGATGACAGAACTTGATGGCCAAGACAGAGTTCTGATTACTGAAGAAGCTTAGAAAGCTAAAGGAGTAGCCATGTCAGAAAATCAACAAGCATTGAACCATGTGGTGTCCATGGAAGACCTCACTGTCGATCAAGTGATGAAATTGATCAAGCGAGGAATTGAGTTTAAAAACGGAGCTCAGCTTCCCTATGAAGACCACCCGATTGTTTCCAATCTTTTCTTTGAGGATTCTACACGGACGCATAAGTCCTTTGAAGTGGCAGAGATTAAATTGGGATTGGAACGACTTGACTTTGATGTGAAGACTAGTTCAGTCAATAAGGGTGAGACACTTTATGATACCATTTTGACTCTGTCTGCTTTAGGAGTGGATGTCTGTGTGATTCGCCACCCTGAGGTTGACTACTACAGAGAGTTAATTGCAAGTCCAACGATTACGACTTCCATCATCAATGGTGGAGATGGTTCGGGCCAACACCCTAGCCAGAGCTTGCTTGATTTGATGACTATTTATGAGGAATTTGGTCACTTTGAGGGTCTTAAGGTTGCTATTGCAGGTGACTTGGACCACTCACGCGTTGCTAAATCCAATATGCAGATTTTGAAACGCTTGGGAGCTGAACTTTACTTTGCTGGACCTGAGGAATGGAGAAGTCAAGAGTTTGCAGACTATGGACAGTTTGTAACTATTGATGAAATCATTGATCAGGTGGATGTCATGATGTTTCTCCGTGTGCAACATGAACGCCATGATAGTGGTGCAGTCTTTTCCAAAGAAGACTACCATGCCCAACATGGCTTAACACAAGAACGTTACGAGCGCTTGAAAGAAACAGCAATCCTTATGCACCCAGCTCCAGTCAATCGTGATGTAGAAATCGCAGACCACTTGGTTGAAGCACCAAAATCACGGATTGTCCAACAAATGACCAATGGTGTTTTTGTTCGAATGGCAATCTTAGAATCCGTACTGGCGAGTAGAAACGCCAACTAAAACACAAGACGTTAAAAGACGCCAGTGAGCGTCCACGAGAGGTGAAAATATGACAAAAAGACTTCTAGTATTAGAAGATGGCACAGTTTTTGAAGGCAAGGCCTTCGGAGCAGATATTGATGTAACAGGCGAAATCGTCTTTAATACAGGCATGACCGGCTACCAAGAATCCATTACAGACCAGTCTTATAATGGACAAATCTTGACCTTTACTTATCCTTTGGTAGGAAATTATGGAATCAACCGTGATGATTACGAATCCATTATTCCAACTTGTAAGGGAGTCGTTGTTTTTGAAGAAGCGCGTCGAGCAAGCAACTGGCGCAACCAAATGACGCTAGATGAATTTTTGAAAGCCAAGAAAATTCCGGGTATTTCCGGGATTGATACGCGTGCACTTACCAAGATTATCCGTAAGCATGGTACCATGCGTGCAACTTTGACTCATGTTGGGGACAGCATGGATCATGTGACGGACCAGCTCCAAGCAACAGTTTTGCCGACAGACAATATCAAGCAGGTTTCTACTAAAACATCCTATCCAGCTCCAGGAGTTGGTTTGAGCGTGGTGCTAGTGGACTTTGGTCTCAAGCACTCAATCTTACGTGAACTTTCTAAGCGTAATTGTAACGTGACGGTTGTTCCTTATTCGACAACGGCAGAAGAAATTCTCCATCTCAATCCTGACGGAGTTATGTTGTCAAATGGTCCAGGTAACCCCGAAGATGTTCCACAGGCACTGGATATGATTCGCGGTGTACAAGGAAAAATTCCAATCTTTGGTATTTGTATGGGACACCAACTCTTTGCTATGGCAAACGGGGCTAAGACTTACAAGATGAAGTTTGGTCACCGTGGATTTAACCACGCGGTACGTGAAATTGCTACAGGACGTGTGGATTTTACAAGTCAAAACCATGGTTATGCAGTCAGCCGTGAGGATTTGCCAGAGCATTTGATTATCACCCACGAAGAAATCAATGACAAGTCAGTTGAAGGAGTTCGTCACAGATACCAACCTGCTTTCTCTGTTCAATACCATCCAGATGCAGCCCCTGGTCCACACGACGCAAGCTACCTATTTGATGAGTTTATCGAGATGATGGAAGCTTTTAAACAATCAAACTAAGAACGAGTAAAAGCTCGTCGGAGAATTTATTTAACTGAACACGGACGGAAAGCTCGGAATTTAGAGAAACCAACTTGGATTGTCAATCCTTCCTTAGTTTCCTAAAATTCAATCGCTTTCTATTCGTCCTTTGTATCTTATTTAATGTCGCTCTGTGAGGCGACGAATAGAAAGGCAGGTCGTTTCTTTTAGTCGCTATCAGGCGAACTAAAAACTCCCTGCACTAGATTTTTTACCGAAAAGTATCGTTTCGCTAAAAAATCGTTGGAGAATTTATTTAATGTCGCCCTGAGAGGCGACGAATAGAAAGGAGAAGATACATTGTTCGCGGAAGTGAACACGCCCTAAGAACTGTGTGAAAAAGCTAAACATCGTCTCGACGCTGAAGGCGTCTGCACCGAGTTTCCTATTTTCACTGTGTTCTTTACGGGCTTTGTATCATAAACTATGCCTAAACGTACTGATATTCAAAAAATTATGGTGATTGGTTCTGGTCCGATTATTATTGGTCAGGCTGCTGAGTTTGACTACGCTGGGACCCAGGCTTGCTTGTCTTTGAAAGAGGAAGGTTATGAGGTTGTTTTGGTTAACTCAAATCCTGCAACTATCATGACGGACAAGGAAATTGCTGATAAGGTTTACATCGAACCGATTACACTTGAGTTTGTGACACGTATTCTTCGTAAGGAACATCCAGATGCCTTGCTACCAACACTCGGTGGTCAGACAGGTCTCAACATGGCCATGGAATTGTCTAAAAATGGTATCCTCGATGAGCTTGGTGTTGAACTTCTGGGTACTAAATTATCTGCCATTGACCAAGCCGAGGACCGTGATCTCTTTAAACAATTGATGGAAGAGCTCAACCAACCAATCCCAGAATCTGAAATTGTCAACACAGTAGACGAAGCAGTTGCCTTTGCAGCGACAATTGGTTACCCAGTTATCGTTCGTCCAGCCTTTACCCTTGGTGGTACTGGTGGTGGTATGTGTGCCAACGAGGAAGAATTGCGTGAAATCGCTGAAAATGGTTTGAAATTGTCACCTGTCACTCAATGTTTGATTGAGCGTTCGATTGCAGGTTTCAAGGAAATCGAATACGAAGTGATGCGTGACTCAGCTGACAATGCTTTGGTTGTTTGTAACATGGAAAACTTTGACCCAGTTGGGATTCACACAGGGGATTCCATTGTATTTGCCCCTGCGCAAACCATGTCAGACTATGAAAACCAAATGCTACGTGACGCGAGCTTGAGCATCATTCGTGCCCTCAAGATTGAAGGTGGATGTAACGTTCAGCTAGCCCTTGATCCACACAGCTTCAAGTACTATGTCATCGAAGTAAACCCTCGTGTGTCTCGTTCGTCAGCCCTTGCTTCAAAAGCAACAGGTTATCCGATTGCAAAATTGGCTGCCAAGATTGCAGTTGGCTTGACCTTGGATGAGGTGATCAACCCAGTCACAGGTTCAACCTATGCCATGTTTGAACCAGCTCTCGACTATGTCGTTGCCAAGATTCCACGTTTCCCATTTGACAAGTTTGAAAAAGGTGAGCGCCGTCTTGGTACCCAGATGAAGGCAACTGGAGAAGTTATGGCAATCGGTCGAAACATCGAGGAATCTCTTCTTAAGGCTTGCCGCTCCCTTGAAATTGGGGTGCATCACAATGAAATGCCTGAACTTGCAGCAGTTTCTGATGATGCCTTGATTGAAAAAGTAGTCAAAGCCCAGGATGACCGTCTCTTCTACGTATCAGAAGCCATTCGTCGTGGCTACACACCAGAAGAAATTGCAGAGCTTACAAAAATCGATATTTTTTATCTGGATAAACTCCTACATATCTTTGAAATTGAGCAAGAATTGGGCGCTCATCCACAAGATCTAGAAGTCTTGAAAACAGCCAAACTCAATGGTTTCTCAGACCGTAAGATTGCTGAACTATGGGAAACGACCGCTGATCACGTTCGCCAACTTCGTTTGGAAAACAAGATTGTTCCAGTTTATAAGATGGTCGATACTTGTGCGGCAGAATTTGACTCTGAAACACCATACTTCTATTCAACCTATGGATGGGAAAATGAATCTATCAAGTCTGATAAGGAATCCGTCCTTGTTCTAGGTTCAGGTCCAATCCGTATCGGTCAAGGGGTTGAGTTTGACTACGCAACTGTTCACTCGGTTAAGGCTATTCAGGCGGCTGGCTATGAAGCCATCATCATGAACTCAAACCCAGAGACCGTTTCTACAGACTTCTCTGTTTCAGATAAGCTTTACTTTGAGCCATTAACTTTTGAAGATGTCATGAATGTTATCGATTTGGAGCAACCAAAAGGTGTTATCGTTCAGTTCGGTGGTCAAACAGCCATCAACCTTGCGGAGCCATTGGCAAAAGCAGGTGTGACTATTTTAGGAACGCAAGTCGCTGACCTAGACCGAGCTGAAGACCGTGACCTCTTTGAGCAAGCTCTTAAAGATTTGGATATTCCACAGCCACCAGGACAAACGGCTACCAATGAAGAAGAAGCAGTTCTTGCGGCTCGTAAGATTGGCTTCCCAGTTCTTGTCCGCCCATCTTATGTACTTGGTGGACGTGCCATGGAAATCGTTGAAAACGAAGAAGACCTTCGCTCTTACATGCGAACTGCTGTTAAGGCTAGTCCAGACCACCCAGTTCTTGTTGACTCATACATCGTTGGGCAAGAGTGCGAAGTTGATGCCATCTCAGACGGAGAAAATGTCCTTATCCCTGGTATCATGGAGCATATCGAACGTGCTGGTGTCCACTCAGGTGACTCAATGGCCGTTTACCCTCCACAAACCTTGTCGCAAAAGGTTCAGGAAACCATTGCAGACTACACTAAACGCCTAGCAATTGGTCTTAACTGCCTTGGAATGATGAACATCCAGTTTGTTATCAAGGATGAAAAAGTCTACGTTATTGAGGTCAATCCACGTGCCAGCCGTACGGTTCCATTTCTTTCTAAAGTGACCAATATCCCTATGGCTCAAGTAGCAACCAAGCTCATTCTTGGTCAAAAACTTGAAGAACTTGACTACCAAGATGGACTTTACCCTGAAAGCACCCGCGTTCATATCAAGGCACCTGTCTTCTCCTTCACGAAACTAGCTAAGGTAGACAGCTTACTTGGTCCTGAAATGAAGTCAACAGGGGAAGTTATGGGTTCTGATACGACTTTGGAAAAAGCTCTCTATAAGGCCTTTGAAGCTTCTTACCTCCACTTGCCAACTTTTGGTAACGTTGTATTTACCATCGCTGATGATGCCAAAGAAGAGGCCTTGGACTTGGCTCGTCGTTTCCAAAATATTGGCTATGGAATCCTTGCGACAGAAGGGACAGCAGCCTTCTTTGCTAGTCATGGCTTGCAAGCCCAACATGTTGGTAAGATTGGTGATGACGATAAGGATATTCCAAGTTTTGTTCGTAAAGGAAGAATTCAAGCTATTATTAACACAGTAGGAACCAAACGAACTGCTGATGAAGATGGAGAGCAAATCCGCCGTTCAGCGATTGAACACGGAGTGCCACTCTTCACAGCCCTAGATACAGCTAACGCCATGCTCAAAGTATTGGAAAGCCGTAGTTTTGTCACAGAAGCTATTTAATACCCAATGAAAATCAAAGAGCAAACTAGGAAGCTAGCCGCAGGCTGTACTTGAGTACGGCAAGGTTAAACTGACACGGTTTGAAGAGATTTTCGAAGAGTACAAATAGGAAAATAAGTTGGACAAAAAGTCTTTAAGAAGATAAGGAAAACGCATAATATCAGGTGCCGAAAACCTTGATATTATGCGTTTTATTGTGGGAATATTTACTTCATTTTCTACTAAAATTATGTTTTTGAATAACCTCTATCTTAGTAGTTTGTATGGTCGCCCTTAATCAGTTTTTGCGATAAGCTTTAATACTGTGACTATACCACTCTTGCATTTCCTTTGATGGTGGTGTCATATAATCCCCATACATCTGAGTTAAAAATTGGTCATATTTTTTTGGAACTGGTAACATACGACCTTCAAACTCAGTTAAGATGAGTTCTTTAAAGGTATCAACTGGGAAGACTTCTTTCATTCCTTCCTTACCGATCCCAACTCCTCCTTCATATTGAGGAGTGCTGGTTGCAGCATTTTTGACTAGCTGATCAATTTTCTTGTAAAAGTAACGGGGATTGACCAATCGGAGGGCGTACCAGCTACATAATCTTAGAAAATCTTTTAATTTGCTATCACCGTGAACTGCGCGTGATTTTTTTATATAAGCTAGTTGACGAAGGGCTACATACTTATAACTCTTGTCGACAATGCTCAAGTCTGTAAATCGATCAATTGGGAAGACATCGATGAAAAGGCTGGTATCATGACGCTTGTACTTAACATGGTCTTCTATAACAGTAGAAGTGTCCAAAATCGATGCGAAATTATGGAAGTACCAAGAAGATGTATCGTAGGAAAGAACCTTGTAGCGAGGGTGATTTTCTGCTTCAATAATCTTAAGTAAACGCTCATAATCCTCACGATAAAGGGAAATATCAATATCATCATCCCAAGGAATCATACCTTTGTGGCGGATAGCTCCAAGCATGGTTCCATAACTGAGAAAATAAGGAATATCATGTTTCTTACAAGTCTCATCAATATAGTCTAGCAGGGCTAGTTGAATTTCTTTAATTTCTTTTTTTTCTAAATACTGCATCCTAATCCTCCAATTTATAAGCGTGAAATTCATGACTGTAGAAGCGTTTTTCTTCTGGTGGTAGGGTCATATAATCTCCATAAAATTGTGTCAAAATAGTATCAAATTTTTCAGGTGCTGGAAGGCTTAAATTTTCAAAGGGCAAATCGATTGTTTTATCAAAAGTACCACTTGGGAAGACTTCCTTTTCCTTAAATTTAGAAGGGATAAAAGCCATATACTGCCCATTCTCACGGCTATATTTTTGAATTTCTTTCTCGATTTTATGTGCAAAATAACGAGGAGAAACCGGTCGAAGGAGCAACCAAAAGGCTGTTCGTATCCAATCTTTTAAAAGGCTATCCTTATAGACAATATTTTTGTGTTTACTGAAAGATAGAAGTTTGAAGCTTTCCAGTTTATAACAAGTATCAATGACCTTAGGATCATCAAAGCGATCCATAGGGAAAATATCGATAAAAACACCTGACTCATAGGTTTTTGTATTCCGAGTATCAATAATTTTAGTTGTACTGTCTGTTATTTTGATAAAGTTATTAAAGTAGTTTTTATCAGTTTCTAAGGATAGGAGATTATACTTACTTTTTTCCTTTTGAAAAATGTTTATAAATCGTTGGTAGTCTTCTCGAGGCATGGACAGATCAATATCGTCGTCCCAAGGAATAAAGCCTTGATGTCGAACTGCCCCAATCAGAGTACCGTAGTTAATAATATAGTGGATATTGTGCTTTTTACATAGAGTATCAATATAATCCAAAATTTCTAATTCAATTTGTTTTGCATCTTCAATGGTTAGTTGTTTCATTCTATACTCCTATGATCTTTTGAATTTATTTTTTAAGGCTAGGACATGGTTTAAAAATTCATAGAAAATGCTATCTTTGGTGAAGACAAGTAGACCAATATAAGAGATGGCTGATAGCAAGACAATCAAACCAGTATTAATCAAAAATGGCAAATTAATGACCATATCCACAGGATACAAGAAATTAATCAGGAAATAGATTCCTACAAAGGAAAGTGAAAAGAGCGAGTATCGAATAGTATAGCTAAAGATATGTCCTAAGTGGATGAGCTGTTTTCTATGGATGAAAATGATATAGAAAACAAGTAGAGAGGCCTCTGATAGCATAGTTGTCAGTAAGTAGTATTCAGGAGCCACGATGTGGTTGAAAAAGAGGAGACTATTTAAGCCCAAATTGAGTAATCCTGCAAAGACTGTATAGACTGTGATACGTTTTTCATAGCCATTTGTAAAGAGAATTTGGGAACCAAGAATGGTATCTAAGGCCAGGATAATCGTACGAAAAGCGAAGAGAGAGGTTAAGATACCACCTCCGATATATTTTTCACTACCGTAAAGTAGGATAGCATTTGGTCCTAAAACCATGAGTCCAAAACTGAGTGGAATGATAAAGAAGTTAAAGATTCGACTACCTCTATTAACCAGAGAAACATAGGCTTCTTTGTCTCCTTTACCCAAATAGTAACTGAGACGAGGCACACTCACTCCGATAGCTCCTGTTACAACACCAGCTATAACGGTCACAATTCGTTGAGCCATGGTATAGTAACTAACGTTGACATCAATCCCTGTTTTAACGAGGAAGAGACGATCCAAAAAAGTGAAGAGCATATTGGCATTGGCAAAGACCAACATGGCTGTCAAAGGGAGAAAGAGCGGTTTAAAATCACTGATGTGAATCTTAACAAGCTTAATGTCTCTTTTAATCCAAAAATAACTAATCAGATAGTTAATCAGTGTCGATAAACTCATCACAAGTGTATAGACAACAATATCGTGTTCATTTTTGACAAACAGGAAAATAGAAACCAGCATCAGGATACGGATGAAGGCAGTCTTGTAAAAAAGAAAACTGTAATTTTCCAGAGCTTCATTGACCCACTCGATTGAAAAAATCTGGGCAATGAGTTGAATCCCCATAACAAGGTAGACCTTTTTGATGATTGGATTATCTGTAAAGAAGAGAGGATAGGATAGGATATAGACAGCGGTGGTCAAAATCGTACAAGCTATGCACAAATAAAAAAGACTAGAGAAGGTTCTATTCAGATCTTTTTTGTTATCCTTGACATTACTGATGGCCCGTAAACCGTAGTTATAGACTCCATAAGTTGCAAAGGGTAAGAAAAATGACAAAATTGTGTCGACTGAGTTGAAGTAACCATAGTCAGTTCGGTCTAAGACACGCGCGACGTAGGTTCCAGTTAGGATGGGAAAAATAATATTCAAAACACGAATTCCCATGTAAGATAGAGCATTTAATTTTATACTTTTCATTCAATTTACCTCGTTTTTCATTATATCATAAAGTCAGCTAATAAGAAATGAAGGGCAGTAATACTCTTCGAAAATCTCTTCAAACCACGTCAGCGTCGCCTTACCGTACTCAAGTACAGCTTACGGCTAGCTTCCTAGTTTGCTTTTTGATTTTCATTGAGTATAAGTCAAGTAATCACTTTGAAGTTTCAAAGCTTAATTTTAAGTTTTCTTTAAGAAAACTATATTATTCTGAAGAACTCTAAAATTTCACAGCCATTTATTGGTAATGACTACAGAATTCCTAGTCATTACTAGAAATGGACTAGTTTCTTTGAATAATAGAACTCTTTAATCCTTCTATTCTAGAACGGGAGGGCCGGTATTTCTTTCATGATAGGACTAGATTGTGGTATAATAGAGAGAATAAGTTTTTTTAGTAAGACAAAGGAGAAAATAGATGATTTATGCAGGAATTCTTGCTGGTGGAACTGGCACACGCATGGGAATCAGTAACTTGCCAAAACAATTTTTAGAGCTAGGTGATCGACCTATTTTGATTCATACAATTGAAAAATTTGTCTTGGAACCAAGTATTGAAAAAATTGTAGTTGGGGTTCATGGAGACTGGGTTTCCCATGCAGAGGATCTTGTAGATAAATATCTTCCTCTTCATAAGGATCGTATCATCATTACAAAAGGTGGTGCTGACCGCAATACAAGTATTGAGAAAATCATTGAAGCCATTGATGCTTATCGTCCGCTTACTCCAGAGGATATCGTTGTTACCCACGATTCTGTTCGTCCATTTATTACACTTCGCATGATTCAGGACAATATTAAACTTGCCCAAAATCATGACGCAGTGGATACAGTGGTAGAAGCGGTTGATACCATCGTTGAAAGCACCAACGGTCAATTTATTACAGATATTCCAAATCGTGCTCACCTTTATCAAGGGCAAACACCTCAAACATTCCGTTGCAAGGACTTCATGGACCTTTATGGATCTCTTTCTGATGAAGAGAAGGAAATCTTGACAGATGCATGTAAAATCTTTGTGATCAAAGGAAAAGATGTGGCCTTGGCTAAGGGGGAATACTCAAATCTAAAAATCACAACCGTAACAGATTTGAAGATTGCAAAAAGTATGATTGAGAAAGACTAGTAAAATGATTAATCAAATTTATCAACTAACTAAGCCTAAGTTTATCAATGTCAAATATCAGGAAGAGGCTATTGACCAAGAGAATCATATCCTCATCCGCCCTAATTATATGGCGGTCTGTCATGCGGATCAGCGTTATTATCAAGGAAAACGTGATCCAAAGATTTTGAATAAAAAACTTCCAATGGCAATGATTCACGAATCATGTGGAACCGTTATTTCTGATCCGACAGGAACCTACGAGGTTGGGCAAAAAGTTGTCATGATTCCCAATCATCCTCCTATGCAGAGTGATGAAGAATTCTATGAGAACTACATGACAGGGACCCATTTCTTGTCTAGTGGATTTGATGGCTTTATGAGAGAGTTTGTTTCTCTCCCTAAAGACCGTGTGGTGGCTTATGATGCTATTGAAGACACGGTTGCAGCCATTACAGAGTTTGTCAGTGTCGGTATGCACGCTATGAATCGCCTATTGACTCTTGCTCATAGTAAGCGGGACCGAATCGCCGTTATCGGAGATGGAAGTTTAGCATTTGTGGTTGCCAATATTATCAACTATACTTTGCCAGAAGCAGAGATTGTGGTTATTGGTCGTCATTGGGAAAAGTTGGAACTCTTCTCTTTTGCCAAAGAATGCTATATCACTGATAATATTCCTGAAGATTTGGCCTTTGACCATGCTTTTGAGTGTTGTGGTGGTAATGGTACTGGACCGGCTATAAATGACCTAATTCGCTACATTCGTCCTCAGGGAACAATTCTCATGATGGGAGTTAGCGAATATAAAGTCAATCTCAATACTCGCGATGCCTTAGAAAAAGGCTTGCTCTTGGTTGGTTCCTCTCGTTCTGGTCGCATTGATTTTGAAAATGCCATCCAAATGATGGAAGTCAAGAAATTTGCCAATCGTCTTAAAAATATCCTTTATCTAGAAGAACCTGTAAGAGAAATTAAAGATATTCACCGTGTCTTTGCGACCGATTTAAACACAGCCTTTAAAACTGTGTTTAAGTGGGAAGTATAAGTCCTGGAGGTTAATTGTGGAGAAAATCATTAAAGAAAAAATTTCTTCCCTACTTAGTCAAGAAGAGGAAGTCCTCAGTGTTGAACAGCTGGGGGGAATGACCAATCAAAACTATTTGGTCAAAACAACAAATAAGCAATACATTGTTAAATTCTTTGGTAAAGGGACAGAAAAGCTGATCAATCGTCAAGATGAAAAGTACAATCTTGAACTACTAAAGGATTTAGACTTAGATGTAAAAAATTATCTTTTTGATATTGAAGCTGGTATCAAAGTAAATGAGTATATCGAATCTGCGATTACGCTTGATTCAACGTCAATCAAGACCAAATTTGATAAAATTGCTCCAATTTTACAAACCATTCATGCATCTGGTAAGGAATTAAGGGGAGAATTTGCTCCTTTTGAAGAAATCAAAAAATACGAATCCTTGATTGAAGAGAAAATCCCTTATGCCAACTATGAAGCTGTTCGAGAAGAAGTCTTCTCCTTAGAGAAAAGACTGGCTGACTTAGGTGTTGACAGAAAATCTTGTCATATCGATTTGGTGCCTGAAAACTTTATCGAATCACCTCAAGGACGTCTCTATCTGATTGACTGGGAATATTCATCAATGAACGATCCAATGTGGGATTTGGCCGCCCTCTTTTTAGAGTCTGAATTTACTCCTCAAGAGGAAGAAGCTTTCTTATCTCACTACGAGAGTGCCCAAACACCTGTCTCTCGTGAAAAGATTGTTATTTATAAAATTTTACAAGATACTATTTGGAGTCTATGGACAGTCTACAAAGAAGAGCAAGGTGCAGATTTTGGTGACTATGGTGTGAGTCGTTACCAAAGAGCTGTTAAAGGTTTGGCTTCTTATGGAGGTTCAGATGAAAAATAAAAATGGAGTTTCTTTTGGTCTACTCTCAGGTATTTTCTGGGGTTTAGGTCTAACGATTAGTGCTTATATCTTTTCGATTTTTACAGATTTGTCGCCCTTTGTGGTGGCCGCTGCTCATGATTTTTTGAGCATCTTTATCTTACTAGCTTTTCTTTTAGTGAAAGAAGGGAAAGTTCGTCTCTCAATTTTCTTAAATATTCGTAATGTCAGTGTTATCATCGGAGCCTTACTAGCAGGCCCTATCGGTATGCAGGCCAATCTTTATGCGGTTAAGTATATCGGAAGTTCCTTAGCTTCATCTGTATCGGCTATTTACCCTGCGATTTCAGTTTTATTGGCTTTCTTCTTTTTAAAGCACAAGATTTCAAAAAATACTGTGTTTGGGATTGTCTTGATTATTGCAGGGATTATTGCTCAAACTTATAAGGTTGAACAGGTTAATTCTTTCTACATTGGGATTCTTTCTGCTTTGGTTTGTGCTATTGCATGGGGAAGTGAGAGTGTTCTCAGCTCTTTTGCCATGGAAAGTGAATTGAGTGAAATCGAAGCCCTCTTAATCCGTCAAGTAACTTCATTCTTGTCCTATCTTGTAATTGTGCTCTTCTCTCATCAGTCATTTGCAGAAGTGGCCAATGGACAATTGCTAGGTCTTATGATTGTCTTTGCAGCCTTTGATATGATTTCCTACTTGGCTTATTATATCGCTATCAATCGCTTGCAACCTGCTAAAGCTACAGGATTGAACGTGAGCTATGTAGTTTGGACTGTCTTGTTCGCAGTTGTTTTCTTGGGTGCACCGCTAGATATGCTGACAATTATTACGTCACTTGTCGTTATTGCTGGAGTTTATATTATTATTAAAGAATAAAGGAGATTCGTGTGAAAGCCATCATCTTAGCAGCGGGATTGGGAACTCGCTTGCGTCCTATGACTGAAAATACCCCTAAAGCCTTGGTTCAGGTTAATCAAAAACCCTTGATTGAATACCAAATTGAGTTTCTAAAAGAAAAAGGGATCCATGACATCATTATCATAGTTGGTTACCTTAAAGAACAATTCGATTATTTAAAAGAGAAATATGGAGTTCGCCTCGTTTTCAATGATAAATACGCTGACTACAATAACTTTTACTCTCTCTATCTTGTAAAAGAAGAATTAGCTAACAGTTATGTTATTGATGCTGACAATTATCTCTTTAAAAATATGTTCCGCAATGATTTGACACGTTCTACTTATTTTAGTGTTTATCGTGAAGATTGTACCAACGAATGGTTCTTGGTCTATGGAGACGACTACAAGGTTCAAGATATTACTGTTGATAGCAAGGCTGGTCGTATCCTTAGTGGTGTATCATTCTGGGATGCTCCAACTGCAGAAAAGATTGTCAGCTTTATCGACAAGGCTTATGCAAGTGGTGAATTTGTTGATCTCTACTGGGATAATATGGTTAAGGATAATATCAAAGAGCTAGATGTCTATGTTGAAGAATTAGAAGGCAATAGCATCTATGAGATCGATAGTGTCCAAGACTATCATAAATTAGAAGAAATTCTTAAAAACGAAAATTAAAGATTTTGTATGTGAGTTATAGTCTCGATAAAAATAGTTACATCAAAATGAAATAGGAATTGGGCGAATCAATTGGGGAAGTCAAATTAATGTGTTCGTATCCTATTTCAATCTATTATACAAGAAAAGTACAAATAAGAAATCTCCAGATTAGGAACCATCAGTGAGTTCTCTAGTTTGGAGATTTTTCAATATACTTCGTTATTGGACGGTTACAATTGAGTGTTATCTAGCTTCCGGCTCATTTATTTGTTGATTTAGCCCCATCCCTATCCAGCGGATATGTCGGTGTAATGGAATCCCTAGACAGAGGCGAAACTAAGTCCTTATTTAGTACTCGATCTGTTCCTTGTTGAACATAAGCCACGATAAGACGTAGCGGTTTATCGCCTATGGATTGCTTTTTATACTGAGTCGGATATAATACTGATGTTCCATCTGCTCCTACTAGCCCCCATGCAACGATGTCATAACCTTCTGCTGAGGTTTCAATTCCACCAAAATTTTCATTATGTCCACCTTGAACCAAATACATTTTCAATTGAGAGCCTTGCGGAATATTAGAACTAGAGAATCCATTTGGTGGAGTAGGAATTTTCCCCTTAACTATAGGTTTTTCTCCTGCTTTTCCCTCTACATCTTGTTGAGCAGTCTTTCCTGGATTTAGTGGAGATTCATCAAATTCTGGTTTTGGTAGTTGATACAGAACCTCTTGAATCTTACTAGACACGTGACCGCTTCCTTCAGTTACTGTTAAGGTTGTATTGTATAGCCCATAGAGATTTTTAGGAGACTGACCGGTAATAGTTAAAACAGCTCGTTTTCCATTACTATCAATTCTTGTTTTGATTGTAGCCCAAGTTTTACCGTCCTTACCCACCGTTGGGAACCCTGATAAAGAAATATTTCTAATAGTTCCAGTTTCTACAGTAGCAATATATTTTAAAGGTATCTTGTTTAAGTTTTGACCGTTATATAAATTACGAGTGTCTCTTTCTCTTCCTGAATCATCCCTAGATCTTTTTTCCTTCCCGGTACTTCCTGTAGCAAACCCATAAACAAGCCCGGAAACACTTCTACGATTCCTAGTTTTTCCAGTTCCCTCCTCGCCTTTCTTTAGGTGAGCAGTCTTTTTATACTCCTCAAGTGCAGCATTAAAGACCTCCTGATTGACAAGCCCATTTTCTGATTGTCCCAATGCTTCGTTGAGTTTATCGTAAGCTTCCTTGAGTTTTTGGACTTGTTCTGGATTTTCAGTGCTGGTCTTCAGTTCTTGGAGGAGATGATGGATTTTGTCCGATAGAGGATAGCTACCTGAACCATTTGTGTAGTCTGTAATTTCCTCCGCTGTTTCCTTGTTTTCTAAAATATTGTTAAAAATTAGTTTGAATTTCTCAACTAATTTTATTCAGTTACTACTTTATTATGCTATAAAAAATCAAGCAACTCCTTCTTACAATAGCAAAAACAAGCATGTAATAAAAAATTAATAATTCTGACATTTTAAGATACAGAGCTTGCAATCATTGATAAAATCAGCTACCATGAGTAAGTAAGTAAGTAAGTAAGTAAGTAAGTAAGTAAGTAAGTAAGTAAGTAAGTAAGTAAGTTTTTTTGTCCCGATTATGATATAATAATTAAACTAGGTGAACTTTGCTAGTAGGAGAAACGATCTTTTCCGCTAGATGTAAACATGAAACTTCCTTTCCTAAAAAACAT
>NZ_VMMD01000010.1:0-50817 GCF_013277015.1 Streptococcus sp. 1032
TTACTTTGAGAAGTTACACAGAGGCTTTTCTTTGAGAATCGGGTGTGGAGCGGTTGACGAATAGGCCAAAAACTAGTAGAATAGTAAGGAAACTTTATACGGAGGAAAGAAATGGATTTGGGTGATAATGAGCTAACACTGACTCCCATACCTGGGAAAAGTGGCAAAGCTTATATGGGTAGCTATCCTGATGGGAAGCGTATCTTTGTAAAAATGAACACCTCTCCAATCCTACCTGGTCTAGCTAGAGAACAAATTGCTCCACAATTATTATGGAGTCGCCGTTTGGCAGATGGGCGTGATATGTGTGCTCAAGAATGGTTGACAGGCAAGATATTGACCCCCTATGATATGAATCGTAAGCAAATCGTCAATATTTTAATCCGTCTGCATCGCTCACGTCCGTTGATGACACAGTTGAGTCGTTTGGGCTATGCCATGGAAACACCTGTAGATTTACTACAGTCTTGGCAGGAAACGGCTCCAGATGCTTTGCGTAAAAATCATTTTATCAGTGAAGTGATGGCTGATTTACGTCAGACTATTCCAGGATTTAGAGAGGACTATGCGACCATTGTCCATGGAGATGTACGACATAGTAATTGGATTGAGACAGATAGTGGCTTGATTTATTTGGTAGATTGGGATTCGGTTCGCTTGACCGACCGCATGTTTGATGTGGCCCATATGCTCTGCCATTATATTCCAGAACATCAGTGGAAGGAGTGGTTAACCTACTACGGTTACAAGTACAATCAAACGGTATTAAATAAATTGTATTGGTACGGTCAATTATCTTACTTGAGCCAGATTTCCAAGTATTATATGAACCAAGATTTAGAAAATGTTAATCGGGAGATTCATGGCTTGCGTCACTTCCGAGACAAGTATGGAAAGAGAAGATGAGAGTTAGAAATCGTAAAGGGGCGACAGAATTACTAGAGGCAAATCCCCAGTATGTGGTTCTCAATCCCTTGGAATCCAAGGGAAAATGGCGGGACCTGTTTGGCAATGACAATCCCATTCATGTGGAAGTTGGAAGTGGAAAGGGTGCCTTTGTTTCAGGAATGGCCAAGCAGAACCCTGACATCAACTATATCGGGATTGATATTCAAAAGTCTGTTTTGAGCTACGCTTTGGACAAGGTGCTTGAAGTTGGAGTGCCTAACATCAAGCTCTTGTGGGTAGATGGTTCTGACTTGACTGACTACTTTGAAGACGGTGAGATTGATCGTTTGTATCTGAACTTTTCAGATCCTTGGCCGAAAAAACGCCATGAAAAGCGTCGTTTGACCTATAAGACCTTCTTGGATACCTTCAAGCGTATCTTACCTGAAAATGGTGAAATTCATTTCAAGACGGATAACCGTGGCTTGTTTGAGTACAGCCTAGTGAGCTTTTCTCAGTATGGCATGAAGCTCAATGGTGTTTGGCTTGATTTACATGCCAGTGATTTTGAAGGCAATGTCATGACAGAATACGAGCAAAAATTCTCCAACAAGGGGCAAGTTATCTACCGAGTTGAGGCAGAATTTTAAGAAATAGCCTGAAATCAGGCTGTATAAGTGCTTTTGCTTTACATAAGTTAGCAAATGTGATATACTAAGGGTAAGAATATGAGAAAGTGAGGCGGGGAAATATCTTCGCCTCTTGCTTATGAGGAGGTGGACGCAATCGCAACAATCGTAGAATTAGTCAGAGAAGTTGTAGAACCTGTCATAGAAGCGCCTTTCGAACTCGTGGATATCGAGTATGGAAAGATTGGCAGTGACATGATTCTCAGTATTTTTGTAGATAAACCTGAAGGAATTACCTTGAACGACACAGCAGACTTGACAGAAATTATCAGTCCTGTCCTAGACACCATCAAGCCAGATCCCTTCCCAGAACAATATTTCCTAGAAATCACCAGTCCAGGCTTGGAACGTCCTTTAAAAACCAAGGATGCCGTTGCTGGAGCGGTTGGGAAATACATCCATGTCGGGCTCTACCAAGCCATCGATAAGCAAAAGGTCTTTGAAGGAACCTTGTTGGCCTTCGAAGAGGATGAATTGACCATGGAATATATGGACAAGACGCGTAAGAAAACTGTCCAAATTCCATACAGTTTAGTATCAAAAGCACGTTTAGCAGTTAAATTATAGAAAAAGAAAGGATAGCTTTTGAGGATTCAAAAGTGAAGAAAACATGAGTAAAGAAATGCTAGAGGCCTTCCGCATTTTGGAAGAAGACAAGGGAATCAAAAAAGAAGATATCATCGACGCAGTAGTAGAGTCGCTTCGTTCCGCTTATCGCAGACGCTATGGTCAATCAGACAGCGTAGCTATTGACTTTAACGAAAAAACAGGTGACTTTACAGTTTATACTGTCCGTGAAGTTGTTGATGAAGTATTTGATAGCCGTTTGGAAATCAGTTTGAAAGATGCTCTTGCCATTAATTCAGCCTATGAACTTGGAGACAAAATCAAGTTTGAAGAAGCACCTGCTGAGTTTGGTCGTGTAGCAGCCCAATCTGCTAAACAAACCATCATGGAAAAAATGCGCAAGCAAACACGTGCTATCACTTACAATACTTACAAAGAACATGAGCAAGAAATCATGTCTGGTACAGTAGAACGCTTTGACAACCGCTTTATCTATGTCAACCTCGGCAGCATCGAAGCCCAATTGTCAAAACAAGACCAAATTCCTGGTGAAGTTTTTGCTTCTCATGATCGTATTGAAGTTTATGTCTACAAGGTTGAAGACAACCCTCGTGGCGTCAACGTCTTTGTTAGCCGTAGCCATCCAGAAATGATCAAACGTTTGATGGAGCAAGAAATTCCTGAAGTTTATGATGGAACTGTTGAAATCATGAGCGTGGCTCGTGAAGCTGGTGACCGTACGAAGGTTGCAGTTCGTAGCCATAATCCAAACGTGGACGCTATCGGTACAATCGTTGGACGTGGTGGTGCTAATATCAAGAAAATTACTAGCAAATTCCACCCAGCTCGTTACGATGCCAAGAGCGACCGTATGGTGCCAATCGAAGAAAATATCGACGTTATCGAGTGGGTAGCAGATCCAGCTGAATTTATCTACAATGCCATCGCTCCTGCTGAGGTTGATCAAGTTATCTTTGATGAAAACGATAGCAAACGTGCCTTGGTGGTTGTTCCAGATAACAAGCTTTCTCTTGCCATCGGTCGTCGTGGACAAAATGTTCGCTTGGCGGCTCACTTGACTGGTTACCGTATCGATATCAAGTCTGCTAGCGAATTTGAAGCCATGGAAGAAGCTGGTTCGGTAGATTTGGAAGCAGAAAACGATACTGTAGAAGAATAAAAGCTGCTAGAGGAGGGAAAGATGAAAACGAGAAAAATCCCTTTGCGCAAGTCTGTCGTGTCTAACGAAGTGATTGATAAGCGTGATTTGCTCCGCATTGTCAAAAACAAAGAAGGACAAGTCTTTATCGATCCGACAGGCAAGGCCAATGGCCGCGGCGCTTATATCAAGCTAGACAATGCAGAAGCCTTAGAGGCGAAAAAGAAGAAAGTCTTTAACCGCAGCTTTAGCATGGAAGTGGAAGAAAGCTTTTATGACGAGTTGATCGCTTATGTGGATCACAAAGTGAAAAGAAGAGAGTTAGGACTTGAATAAGCAAAAGATAAGCAATCTCTTGGGACTTGCTCAGAGAGCAGGGCGGATTATATCGGGTGAAGAATTGGTGGTCAAGGCCATTCAAGACGGCAAGGCCAAGTTGGTCTTTCTAGCCCATGATGCTGGACCCAATCTGACCAAGAAGATTCAAGATAAAAGTCATTATTATCAAGTAGAAATTGTAACCGTGTTTTCAACACTGGAATTAAGCATAGCAGTCGGAAAATCGAGAAAGGTTTTGGCTGTAACAGATGCTGGATTTACAAAGAAAATGAGGTCTCTTATGGAATAGAAGAGGAGGACATGATTTGTCTAAGAAAAGATTGTACGAAATCGCAAAAGAACTTGGAAAAGAAAGTAAAGAAGTTGTAGCGCGTGCAAAAGAGTTGGGCTTGGATGTGAAAAGCCACTCATCAAGTGTGGAAGAAGCTGTCGCTGCAAAAATCGCTGCCAGCTTTAAGCCTGCAGCTGCTCCGAAAGCAGAAGCAAAACCTGCAGTACCAAAAGCAAGTACAGAAAAGAAAGCCGAAAAGTCTGAACCAGCTAAACCAGCTGTAGCCAAGGAAGAGGCAAAACCAGCTGAGGCAGTCGCTCCGAAGGCAGAAAAAGTAGCGGCTAAACCGCAAAGTCGTAATTTCAAGGCTGAGCGTGAAGCACGTGCTAAAGAGCAGGCAGAACGACGCAAGCAAAATAAGGGCAATAACCGTGACCAACAACAAAACGGAAACCGTCAGAAAAATGACGGCCGTAATGGCGGAAAACAAGCTCAAGGCAACCGCGACAATCGTCGCTTTAATGACCAAGCTAAGAAGCAGCAAGGTCAGCAAAATCGTAGAAATGAGCGCCGTCAGCAAGAGGACAAACGTTCAAATCAAGCGGCTCCACGTATTGACTTTAAAGCCCGTGCAGCAGCCCTAAAAGCAGAGCAAAATGCAGAGTATGCGCGTTCAAGTGAGGAACGCTTCAAGCAGTATCAAGCGGCTAAAGAAGCCTTGGCTCAAGCTAACAAACGCAAGGAACCAGAGGAAATCTTTGAAGAAGCGGCTAAGTTAGCTGAACAAGCGCAACAAGCACAGCAAGTTCAAGCAGTGGTTGAAGTCGTCCCTGAGAAAAAAGAACCTGCAGTAGATACACGTCGTAAAAAACAAGCTCGACCAGACAAAAATCGTGACGATTATGATCACGAAGAAGATGGTCCTAGAAAACAACAAAAGAATCGAAGTAGTCAAAATCAAGTGAGAAATCAAAAGAATAGTAACTGGAATAACAACAAAAAGAATAAAAAAGGCAATAACAAGAACAACCGTAATCAGACTCCAAAACCTGTTACAGAGCGTAAATTCCATGAATTGCCAACAGAATTTGAGTATACAGATGGTATGACCGTTGCGGAAATCGCAAAACGTATCAAACGTGAACCAGCTGAAATCGTTAAGAAACTCTTTATGATGGGTGTCATGGCCACACAAAACCAATCCTTGGATGGGGAAACCATTGAACTCCTCATGGTGGATTATGGTATCGAAGCTAAGCAAAAGGTTGAAGTGGATAATGCCGACATCGAACGTTTCTTTGTCGAAGATGGTTATCTCAATGAAGATGAATTGGTTGAGCGTCCACCAGTTGTAACTATCATGGGACACGTTGACCACGGTAAAACAACCCTCCTAGATACCCTTCGTAACTCTCGTGTTGCGACAGGTGAAGCGGGTGGTATCACTCAACATATCGGTGCCTACCAAATCGTGGAAAATGGCAAGAAGATTACCTTCCTTGATACACCAGGACACGCGGCCTTTACATCAATGCGTGCGCGTGGTGCTTCTGTTACCGACATTACCATCTTGGTCGTAGCGGCAGATGATGGGGTTATGCCTCAGACAATCGAAGCCATTAACCACTCAAAAGCAGCGAACGTTCCAATTATCGTAGCTATCAACAAGATTGATAAACCAGGTGCCAACCCAGAACGCGTTATCGGTGAATTGGCAGAGCATGGTGTCATGTCAACTGCTTGGGGTGGAGATTCTGAATTTGTTGAAATCTCGGCTAAATTCAACCAAAACATCGAAGAATTGTTGGAAACAGTCCTTCTTGTGGCTGAAATCCAAGAACTCAAGGCAGACCCAACAGTGCGTGCGATCGGTACAGTTATCGAAGCGCGCTTGGATAAAGGAAAAGGTGCGGTCGCAACCCTTCTTGTTCAACAAGGTACCTTGAATGTTCAAGACCCAATCGTTGTCGGAAATACCTTCGGTCGTGTCCGTGCTATGACCAACGACCTTGGTCGTCGTGTTAAGGTAGCAGGTCCATCAACACCAGTTTCAATCACAGGTTTGAACGAAGCGCCAATGGCGGGTGACCATTTTGCTGTTTATGAGGATGAAAAATCTGCGCGTGCAGCCGGTGAAGAGCGTGCCAAACGTGCCCTCATGAAACAACGCCAAGCTACTCAACGTGTCAGCCTTGAAAATCTCTTTGATACCCTTAAAGCTGGTGAACTCAAATCTGTTAACGTTATCATTAAGGCTGACGTACAAGGTTCTGTTGAAGCCCTTTCTGCCTCACTTCAAAAGATTGATGTGGAAGGTGTTAAAGTAACCATCGTCCACTCAGCGGTTGGTGCTATCAACGAATCAGACGTGACTCTTGCTGAAGCTTCAAATGCCTTTATCGTTGGTTTCAACGTACGCCCTACACCACAAGCTCGTCAACAAGCAGAAGCTGACGATGTGGAAATCCGTCTCCACAGCATTATCTATAAGGTTATCGAAGAGATGGAAGAAGCCATGAAAGGGATGCTTGACCCAGAATTCGAAGAAAAAGTTATCGGTGAAGCAGTTATCCGTGAAACCTTCAAGGTGTCTAAAGTCGGAACTATCGGTGGATTCATGGTTATCAACGGTAAGGTTACCCGTGACTCTAAAGTTCGTGTTATCCGTGACGGTGTCGTTATCTATGATGGCGAACTCGCAAGCTTGAAACACTACAAAGACGACGTGAAAGAAGTTACAAACGGTCGTGAAGGTGGATTGATGATCGATGGCTACAATGATATCAAGATGGATGATGTGATTGAGGCCTACGTCATGGAAGAAATCAAGAGATAATAGAGAAACGATAGCTCATTTGACTCGTCGTCAACAGCGCCTTGATGAACTTCAGTTCTATCTAAGGCTTGTTTCCTAGATTCAAATGGCTCTAGTTCCTCTATCTAATAAAAATAGCTAGGTCTGCTGGCCTAGCTTTTGGTTCAAAGTAGAGAAAGGAATATCATGGCAAATCATTTCCGTACGGATCGTGTGGGCATGGAAATCAAGCGTGAAGTCAATGAGATTTTGCAAAAGAAAGTCCGTGATCCGCGTGTCCAAGGCGTGACCATCACAGATGTTCAGATGCTAGGTGACTTGTCTGTTGCCAAGGTTTACTACACCATTTTGAGTAACCTTGCTTCAGATAATCAGAAAGCCCAAATCGGGCTTGAAAAAGCAACTGGTACTATCAAACGTGAACTTGGTCGCAATTTGAAATTGTACAAAATCCCAGATTTGACCTTCGTCAAAGACGAGTCCATCGAATATGGAAACAAGATTGACGAAATGCTACGCAATCTGGATAAGAACTAAGAAGAGGGGCAACCCTCTTTTTTGGTGGAGGAAAATAGGTGGAATTTGAAATGGAAAAATATTCTTTTAAAAAAGGGATTCTGTATTTTTTAATGTTATCTAATTAGAAAATGCTTTTTTTTTTAGGAAATATGATATGATGATTTCATAAATAAAAGGAGATTCTATCAATGAATAATGTAAAAAAAGTTTGTCGTTTAGCTTTGCTATGTCTTTCCGTTTCTACTCTAGTTGCTTGTAGTTCTCTTTCTGAAAAAACAAGTAGCTCTTCTAGTGAGAATCAAACAGAAGCTTCATCTAGTAGTTCTGAAAAGAAAGGATTGTTTGCTAAAGCAAAAGAAAAACTCAGTTCAAGCGATTTTAACCCACAAGATGTTAGCGATACGACAATTGAGTCTATAAAAACCTATGAAGATTACTTGATTATGAATGAGAAAATAATCGATAATTACTATACAGAAGCAGACGAAGCTTTTAAAGGAACTGTTTTAGAAGATAGCGCTGCTATCCAAGAACTAAAAGATAGCACTAAAAAAGAAATGGAAGATTTGAAAAAACAATATGGTCCATTAAAGAAAGCACCGATTCAAGGGAAAGAAGAAGTGATTAAGACTCTAAAAGATTATCGTGATAATCTACATGAACAAGTGGAGCAGTGGAAAGCTAGTCTTTAATAGGAAGAGTGGAGTTCAATATGGATTATAAATT
This sequence comes from Streptococcus sp. 1032, assembly GCF_013277015.1. NCBI lineage: Bacteria > Bacillati > Bacillota > Bacilli > Lactobacillales > Streptococcaceae > Streptococcus > Streptococcus sp. 1032. The sequence continues at coordinate 7,974 of NZ_VMMD01000010.1, forward strand.
ATTGCCACATGAATATATGGTTATGAATAGTGACCATGTGAGTTTTGGGAAAAATGGTTTGTCTACAGATGAATTAATTTTAACGAATCTACACTTAATATATATCAAAAAAGGTTTGTGGGGAGGAAAAAAAGACCAAGTTACCATTCCTATTAACCAGATTAAAATTTTTGAAGGGAAACCTCAAGTTTCAGTAACCAAAACCAATGGTGTGAAACGGCTGGAAATTTATTATAATGGCGGACAAGCTATCTTTGCATTTAATAATACTAAGGATACTGACAAGTGGGCTAGAAACATTATTAAATTGATTTCAGGTGATACAAGTAATTTTGAAACCTTGGGGGATAGTAGCTTGTTTGGAGCAGATGTTTTAGCAGAAACATTTAAGGATACATTTGACACTTTTAAAGCAGGGCTTGGGATTAAGGATGCAGAGCCAGAAAAGATTTCAACCAAGTGTAGCTTTTGTGGAGCACCTTTGTCAGGTCAAGTGAAGCAAACAGTAAGATGTGCCTATTGTGATATGGAGCAGAGTTTATAAGGGGGCAATTAAATGGGGTTGATAAAAGCCATCACAGATTCTATTGGTGGGACATTTGCAGACCAGTGGAAAGAAATTATCACAATTCAAGCTTTTGATGAACATACAGCTGTAAGTCCAGGTATTGTTCAAGAAAGTAATAATGGTAGGGGTGTCAATACGAAGGGATCTGTAGGTGTTATTTCGAACGGATCCAAGATTTTTATTCCAGAAAATACTGCTGCCTTTATCTTTAGTCAGTCTGGTATCGAGGAAATTATTACAGAACCAGGTGGATATGAATACCAAAATGGTGAGAGCAGTGTTTTTAACGGTGATGGATTGAAAAAGTCACTGTTTGACAATGTTGTTAATCGTGTTGGATTCGGTGGTCAAAGTGATCAGCAAAAACAGATTTGTTTTGTTAATTTGAGAGAAATTCGTGATATTAAATTTGGGACTCGCGGTCCAGTCATGTATAATGATTTGTTTTATGGGACAGATTTAGAAGTACGTGCTTTTGGAACATTTTCTATCCAAATTACAGATGCTAAGCAATTTATCAGAAACTTTCTTCCTGCCAATGTGACTTATTATACCTTTGATAGCGCTCAAGCTAGATCACAAATAGTGACAGAGTTTCTTCAATCTTTTATTGTTGCACTTAATTCCTTGTCAACAACTTATCGTATTTCACAATTACCCTCACAAGCTGCAGTTCTTGCGGAACAGGTATCAAATGATGGACAGTATGCAGGGACTTGGAAAGAACGTTTTGGATTTGAGATTGTAAAAGTTGCCATTGCTAATATTGAGTTCTCACCAGAATCTAAGGAATTGGTTAAACAATTTTCATCAAATAAGATGAATTTAAAAGCTTATGATGATGTATCGCAGAAATCTTCTAATATTGCAGCACAACAAAAAATTGCATCAGGAGTGGAGCAACATGGTCTAGGTGATAGTGCTGGAATGATATTTGGTATGAATATGGCACAAGGTTTAGATGAAAAAGCCATGAAACCAAGTCTATCATTAGATGAGCAAATCGAAGCCCTTACAAAACTAAAATCTCTTTTAGATGCAGGGATACTATCCCAGGAAGAATTTGATCGAAAGAAAAAAGAAATTATGGATTTATAAGATGAAGCTCGAAAGCTCATAGTTATACTCAATGAAAATCAAAAAGCAAACTAGGAAGCTAGCCGCAAGCTGTACTTGGGTACGGTAAGGCTACGCTGACGTGGTTTGAATTTGATTTTCGAAGAGTATTAGTGTGTATTCAAGGAACATTTTAGGTAAAACAATAATAGACTATCGTTCACAGATAGAATATCATGTTGTAAAGGTAGGAGTTGAATATTCGAGCTGTCTCTACAAAGACTATTAAAAATCTTTAACAAATAAGTTGCTAAGGATTTTTTGAAAATTTTTGAGGAGAATTTGAAACATACTTTAAAAGAGTATGCTATCATAGAATATAACTTACAGAAGTAAAAGGAGTTTGTATATGGCTGAACAAGAGTTAGCTATGCAAGTATTGCAACAAGTGGTGAAATTACCTGTTGTTAAGGTTGATCGTTCGAAATTTTTAGTGGATAAGTTTTCCAAAGAATTGGATCCAAAAGATATTCCTACCTTATTGGAACAAGGTCCAACGACTCTTCTATCTCAAGAAATCTTAGATCGTGTAGCTAATGCTTGTATTCGGGACAATGTATTATTAGCGAGTGGGACTTCTGTTGTTGCTGGATTACCTGGAGGGCTTGCTATGGCAATTACCATACCAGCGGATGTAGCTCAATTTTATGCTTTTTCTTTAAAATTAGCTCAAGAATTAGGTTATATTTATGGATATGAGGATCTTTGGGCTTCACGCGATGAGTTGAGTGAAGATGCTCAAAATACCCTCTTGCTTTATCTAGGCGTCATGTTGGGGGTAAATGGAACCGCTGCCTTGCTACGTGCTGGTGGTATAACAATTGCCAAACAGGTAATGAAAACAGTACCTAATAAAGCTTTAACAAAGACGCTTTGGTACCCTATTTTGAAAAAAGTCTTAAAAATATTTGGTGTGAATCTGACCAAGGGAGGGTTGGCCAAAGGAATGGGGAAATTTATACCTATCTTGGGAGGTATCATTTCTGGAGGATTAACCTTTGCAACTATGAAACCGATGGGGGAAAGCTTGCAGAAAGAATTGTCCAAGCTAGTCAACTATAGTGAAGTTCAATATCAAGAAGATGTTGAAACAATCCGAAAAGAGGCTGAAATCCTCGAAGGAGAGTAATATGGGACTCATAAAAATTCTAGCTAAAACTTATGGGAATTACTTTTTGACCATGCAAGGTGTAAAAGTAATGAAAACGATAAAGAAAGATGACCACGCCGTTGTTGGTCTGGGAAAACTTTTTATTGCTGACAAGTTAATGGATACGGCTCGGTGGCTCATTAAGCCAGAGGATAAAAAATGAAATTTTTCTGGGGACTTCTTGCCATTATTTTTATCAAACCGATTATTGGGATTGTGAAATTCTTTTGGATGATCATCTCTTTTGCAGTCCAATTGCTGTTTTACAAGCTATTATTTAAAATATTGGATTGGCTCTTTAAACTTATTTAGATGATAATCCAAGTCACAGAGAACTAGCAAGTCTTGTACTGCTAGTTTTTTAATCTCTTTCCATATGGTATAATATAAGCAGTAAAATCATTTTAGAACATACATGGAGGTCGTCATGGACAATATCATCGATGTGTCAATTCCTGTTGCAGAAGTGGTGGATAAGCATCCAGAAGTCTTGGAAATCCTAGTGGAGCTGGGTTTTAAACCCCTTGCTAATCCCTTGATGCGTAATACTATCGGTCGCAAAGTATCGCTTAAACAGGGTTCTAAGCTAGAAGGAACTCCTATGGACAAGATTGTCCGCATGCTGGAAGCAAATGGCTACGAAGTGATTGGATTAGACTAATGGCAGATGAACGGATTCATATTCTACGGGATATTTTGTTAGAATTGCACAATGGCGCTTCTCCTGAGTCGGTTCAAGAGCGCTTTGATGCGACCTTTGCGGGTGTCTCAGCCATAGAGATTTCCCTCATGGAGCACGAGCTGATGAACTCAGACTCAGGTGTCACCTTTGAAGATGTTATGGAACTCTGCGATGTCCATGCTAATCTTTTTAAAAATGCTATCAAAGGTGTCGAAGTAGAGGATACTGAGCATCCAGGTCACCCAGTTCGGATTTTCAAAGAAGAAAATCTGGCTCTCCGTGCGACCTTGATTCGCATTCGTAGATTGTTAGATACCTATGAGTCTATGGAAGATGAAGAAATGCTGGCGGAGATGCGTAAGGGTTTGGTGCGTCAGATGGGACTTGTAGGTCAATTTGATATTCATTACCAACGTAAAGAAGAACTTTTCTTTCCTATCATGGAGCGCTATGGACACGATTCACCTCCCAAAGTTATGTGGGGAGTGGATGACCAGATTAGGGAACTCTTTCAAACAGCTTTAGCGACAGCCAAGTCACTACCAGAAGTGTCGATTAGCACTGTAAAGGAAACTTTTGAAGCCTTTGCGACAGAGTTTGAAAGTATGATTTTCAAGGAAGAGTCCATCCTTCTCATGATTCTTCTTGAGTCCTTTACCCAAGATGATTGGCTTCAGATTGCAGAGGAGAGCGACGCCTATGGCTATGCTATTATCCGTCCGTCTGAGAAATGGGTGCCAGAACGCCAGAGTTTTGTTGAGGAAAAGAGTGAAGAGGAGCCTGTACAGCTAGATACGGCAGAGGGTCAAGTTCAGCAGGTTATTGATACGCCAGAAGGACAGTTTACCATTACCTTTACCCCTAAGGAAAAGGAAGCAGTGTTGGACTGCCATAGTCAACAGGCTTTTGGCAATGGCTATCTCTCCGTCGAGCAGGCCAATCTCATCCTCAATCACCTCCCTATGGAGATTACCTTTGTCAATAAAGACGATATTTTCCAGTATTACAATGACAATACGCCAGCTGATGAGATGATTTTCAAACGGACGCCGTCCCAAGTTGGGCGCAATGTTGAACTCTGTCATCCGCCTAAGTACTTGGACAAGGTCAAGACTATCATGAAGGGGCTTCGTGAGGGAAGCAAAGATAAGTATGAAATGTGGTTCAAGTCTGAGTCGCGAGGTAAGTTTGTCCACATCACCTACGCTGCAGTGCACAATGAAGATGGGGAATTCCAAGGTGTGTTGGAGTACGTTCAGGATATTCAACCCTACCGTGAGATTGATACGGACTATTTCCGTGGATTAGAATAAGGAGAAAAAATGAGTTACGAACAAGAATTTATGAAGGAATTTGAAGCTTGGGTTAATACACAGATTATGATTAACGACATGGCGCACAAGGAAAGCCAAAAAGTCTACGAAGAAGACCAAGACGAGCGTGCCAAAGATGCCATGATTCGCTACGAAAGTCGCTTGGATGCTTATCAGTTCTTGCTTGGTAAGTTTGAAAACTTCAAGGCAGGTAAGGGATTCCATGATTTACCAGAGGGATTGTTTGGTGAGCGGAATTATTAAATGAGATAGATTCTTGATTTTTTACTAAAATCTTGATAGAATATTTATATTAAATCCTTGTCAGAACAGGGGTTTTTTATTGAAAGGATTTTATCATGTCAAAGAAACTCAATCGTAAAAAACAATTACGAAATAGCCTCCGTCGTGCAGGCGCTTTTTCAAGTACTGTGACTAAGGTTGTAGAAGAGACAAAGAAAGTCGTGAAACGTGCAGAACAGTCAGCAAGCCAAGCTGGTAAGGCTGTTTCTAAAAAAGTTGAACAAGCAGTGGAAGCTACCAAAGAGCAAGCTCAAAAAGTAGCCAATTCTGTAGAAGATTTTGCAGCAAACTTGGGTGGACTTCCACTTGATCGTGCTAAGACTTTCTATGATGAAGGAATTAAGTCTGCTTCAGATTTCAAAAACTGGACTGAAAAAGAACTCCTTGCCTTGAAAGGAATCGGCCCAGCTACCATCAAGAAATTGAAAGAAAATGGCATCAAATTCAAGTAATTTTTCTTGTGCCTTGCATTTCCGTCAAAATCTTGCTACAATAGAGCCATTAGAGGTGTTTTGAATCCCACATTTTACAGAAAGTGGCGGCGCTGAGAAGTCCACAAATGTGTCAAAACTGGTTGCTAATGGATGAAAATGAAATAAACAAAGTTGCGGGCAACTGCCCGAAATTGGGTGGTACCGCGGATAAGCACATTCGTCCCTGTCATGTAGATGGCAGGGGCGATTTTTTGTAGAAAACGAGGTATAAGGATGACAAGAACTGAACTGCCAGAACGATTAGAAACAGAACATCTCGTTTTACGAGTCCGTACTGTGGCGGATGCTGAGGATGTCTTTGACTATGCTAGTTTGCCAGAGGTCGCCTATCCAGCAGGTTTTCCTCCAGTCAAGACCTTGGAAGATGAGATTTACTATCTGGGGCATATCCTTCCTGAGCGCAATCAAAAGGAAAATCTCCCAGCTGGCTATGGAATTGTCGTCAAAGGAACGGATAAAGTCATTGGTTCTGTTGACTTCAATCATCGCCACGAAGACGATGTGCTGGAGATTGGCTATACCCTGCACCCAGACTATTGGGGTCGAGGCTATGTACCAGAAGCAGCACTTGCCTTGATTGACTTAGGATTTAAAGAACTGGGGCTTCATAAGATTGAACTGAGTTGTTTTGATTATAATGTCCAAAGTCAACGAGTCGCAGAAAAACTTGGATTTACCCTCGAAGCTCGCATAAGAGACCGTAAAGATATTCAAGGAAACCGCTGTGATGATTTGAGATATGGCTTGCTGAGGAGTGAGTGGGAGGTAATTTGATGCATCTTTTCATCATTGGTGCTCCAGCCTCAGGAAAAATGACGATTGGTCAAGAACTGTCTCAACTGACGGATTCTACCCTCTTTTATAACCATCAAGCCATCGATTTTGCACTAGAAATCTATCAGGATTATACAGAGGAGATGTGGGAATTTGTTCGTGGAATTACCTTTTCTTTCCTTGGAGCAAGTGCAAGAAATCAGCGATCAGTAATTTTAACAGACGTAATTGATTTTTCAAATCAGTACCAGCTGATGTATTTGAAGCAAATTCAGGATTTGTTGGACGACTATCATCAAGAGATTCTTTTTGTGGAGTTGGAAACAAGTCTTGAGGAGCGCTTACATCGAAATCGAACGGAGAACCGGTTGAAGCACAAACCCTTAAAACGACATATTGAGGTATCTGAAAGAGAAATTTTGGAGACTACTGAAACACTTCAATTAAATTCCCAACATCAACCAAATGAGTTGCACCACTACCTTAAAATAAATAATACGAATCTGTCTGCAGAAGAAGCTGCTAAGCAAATTCAAAATAAAATGAACAAAATAGAGAAAGGACACACACATGTCTAAAGAACTTTCACCTAAATACAATCCAGCCGAGGTTGAGGCTGGTCGTTACCAAAAATGGCTTGATGCTGATGTTTTCAAGCCTTCAGGAGATCAAAAGGCTAAGCCTTATTCAATCGTTATTCCACCACCAAACGTAACTGGTAAGCTTCACCTTGGTCACGCTTGGGATACGACTTTGCAAGATATCATCATCCGTCAAAAACGCATGCAAGGTTTTGATACCCTTTGGCTTCCAGGGATGGACCACGCGGGGATTGCGACTCAGGCTAAGGTTGAGGAGCGTTTGCGTGGAGAGGGCATTACGCGTTACGACCTCGGTCGTGAAAAATTCCTAGAGAAAGTCTGGGAATGGAAAGACGAATATGCCACTACTATTAAGGAACAATGGGGCAAGATGGGGCTCTCTGTAGACTATTCTCGTGAGCGTTTCACTCTTGACGAAGGTTTGTCAAAAGCTGTTCGTAAGGTCTTTGTGGACCTTTACAAGAAAGGCTGGATCTACCGTGGTGAATTTATTATCAACTGGGACCCAGCTGCTCGCACTGCCCTTTCTGATATCGAAGTTATCCATAAGGATGTGGAAGGTGCCTTCTACCACATGAATTATATGCTGGAAGACGGTTCACACGCCCTTGAAGTTGCGACAACTCGTCCTGAGACCATGTTTGGGGACGTTGCGGTTGCGGTCAATCCAGAAGACCCACGCTACAAGGACTTGATTGGTAAAAACGTTATCCTTCCAATCGCTAATAAATTGATCCCGATCGTTGGAGATGAGCATGCTGATCCTGAGTTTGGTACTGGTGTCGTGAAAATCACGCCTGCCCACGATCCAAACGACTTCTTGGTTGGTCAACGTCACAATTTGCCGCAAGTCAACGTCATGAACGACGACGGAACTATGAATGAGCTTGCCTTCGAGTTTGCAGGTATGGACCGTTTTGAAGCTCGTAAGGCAGTTGTTGCTAAATTGGAAGAAATCGGGGCCCTCGTTAAAATCGAAAAACGTGTCCACAGTGTTGGTCACTCAGAGCGTACAGGTGTTGTGGTTGAACCACGCTTGTCTACTCAATGGTTCGTTAAGATGGACCAATTGGCTAAGAACGCCATTGCCAACCAAGACACAGAGGACAAGGTAGAATTTTACCCTCCACGTTTCAACGATACCTTCCTTCAATGGATGGAAAATGTTCACGACTGGGTTATCTCTCGTCAGCTCTGGTGGGGTCACCAAATCCCTGCTTGGTACAATGCTGAGGGTGAAATGTACGTCGGCGAAGAAGCTCCTGAAGGTGACGGTTGGACTCAGGACGAAGACGTCTTGGATACTTGGTTCAGTTCTGCCCTTTGGCCATTCTCAACTATGGGCTGGCCTGATGTCGACTCAGAAGACTTCAAACGTTACTTCCCAACTTCAACCTTGGTTACAGGTTACGACATCATCTTCTTCTGGGTATCTCGTATGATCTTCCAATCATTGGAATTTACTGGTCGTCAGCCATTCCAAAACGTGCTTATCCACGGTCTCATCCGTGACGAGCAAGGACGCAAGATGTCTAAATCTCTCGGTAACGGTATTGACCCAATGGATGTCATCGAGAAATACGGTGCCGATGCCCTTCGTTGGTTCCTTTCAAACGGTTCTGCGCCAGGACAAGACGTGCGCTTCTCTTACGAGAAAATGGATGCTTCATGGAACTTTATTAACAAGATTTGGAACATCTCTCGCTACATCCTTATGAACAATGAAGGCTTGACTCTTGAGCAAGCGACTGCCAATGTGGAAAAAGTTGTCAACAAGGAAGCTGGGAATGTCACAGACCGCTGGATTCTCCACAACCTCAATGAAACCATCGGAAAAGCTACTGCTAACTTTGACAAGTTTGAATTTGGTGTGGCTGGACACATCCTCTACAACTTCATCTGGGATGAATTTGCGGACTGGTATGTTGAGTTGACCAAGGAAGTACTTTACAGCGAAAATGAAGAAGAGAAAGTCATCACACGCTCTGTTCTTCTTTACACCTTGGACAAGATCCTTCGTCTCCTCCACCCAATCATGCCATTCGTGACAGAGGAAATCTTTGGACAAATCTCAGAAGGCTCAATCGTCACAGCAGCATACCCAACTGTCAACCCAGCCTTTGAAGACCTTGCGGCCCACACAGGTGTCGAAAGTCTCAAAGACTTGATCCGTGCCGTTCGGAATGCGCGTGCGGAAGTAAACGTAGCACCAAGCAAGCCTATCACCATCCTTGTTAAGACAAGCGATAGCGACTTGGAAGCCTTCTTTAACAGCAATGTCAACTACATCAAACGCTTCACAAATCCAGAACACCTGGAAATCGCATCAACTATTCCTGCACCTGAACTGGCTATGTCAAGCGTCATCACTGGAGCAGAAATCTACCTGCCACTAGCAGACCTCCTTAATGTCGAAGAAGAATTGGCTCGTCTCGACAAGGAACTGGCTAAATGGCAAAAAGAACTGGATATGGTCGGTAAGAAGCTCTCTAACGAACGCTTCGTAGCCAATGCCAAACCAGAAGTCGTCCAGAAAGAACGCGACAAACAAGCCGACTACCAAGCGAAATACGACGCGACCGTAGCACGTATTGATGAGATGAAGAAGTTGGTGAAATAAAGGAGGAAATTAAGGCGATAAAGTTATTTTTTGAACATAAATATTTATTTATTTTTAGTGGAATTGTTTTACTTGTTCTGATAGGAATTATTTATTATTTGGTAGAAAAATTAATATTAAATTATTTTACTAAGATTGATTATAAAAAGAAATACGACATTAATAAATTACAAAATATGATTGAGTTACGAGAAGATCGTGAGAGAAACTATATATATTATGGTATAGACTACTGGGTATGGTAAAACAATCACTGATGTTTTGCATTTTTCGAAAATAACTCCTAGAATTTTTGGGAATGGAGATAGAGAAACAATATATCTGAGAGAATTAAGATTTATTCCGACTAATATTTCTCAAAATATCAACTCTTATGGTGACAATATCTACGGTGATAAGATTGGAGGAGATAAATTTGAGAATAATAATGGGGTACAAAATATTAATATCACAAAGTATCAAGTAATCGAACCTCTTGAAAAATTATTGATGAAAAATGAGTTATCAGAAAATGATAAAAATAAAATCAAAGACTTTATCAATAATCTTTCTAAAGATAATTCTTCAGAGAGTGAGAAATCTGGAATAATTGAAACATTAAGTAACTACATAGGAGTAATCGGAGGGATAGCTGGTATAATTGATGTGTTACATAATTTTCAAATACTTTAAATTAGAATATTATATAATTTAGAAAACTATAATTTTGATTTTGAAAATTAGTGAATAATAAATTTCTTTATTTTTTTGATATATAAATTGTTCTATTCTAGAAACCAGCTTACTACACAACAAACCATCTAAGTTCGAACCGACCTGAGAAGTACAACATTGCAGCTTTCTTCTCAGGTGTTGGGAGAATTGAGTTGGGATTTGAACAGACCAACGAGTTCAGAGTGGTGTATGCCAATGACTTCGATAAGTCTGCGCGTCAGACTTACTGGCCCATTTATTCAGATATATCTTGATAATCATATTATTCAGTCACTGAAGAAAAACAATTGAAAGGAACTTTCTATGCAACCAACTTACAACATTGACAACCCAAACTTGTCTTATGAAGCTAAGCGTGACTTATGGCAGATTGGTTTTGGTCTGCAGAAAGTTGACAATCTAGTGCCATCAGCTTATATGGAATCTTTGGCTGAGAAACAGTCTCGGGGAGAACTGACTTATGAGCAGGTTTATGAGGATGCAACGTTTTATCATCATACCATTGATGCAAGTACGGAGGAGGCAGACTTGGTTTCTCTACGTATTGTAGAACTATTGTCTCGAAGAGGCTTTAGCTTCAGTCCTGCGACCTTACTTGCTATTCATAAGGAGTTGTTTCAAGATATATTTGAAACCTCTATTCCGGTGGGGCAATTTCGTCAGACCAATATCACAAAGAATGAACCTGTTTTGAATGGTGAAAGTGTTGTGTACTCTGATTACTCCATGATTCAAATGACATTGGATTATGATTTTAATCAGGAAAAACAAGTTACATATTCGACACTAACCCAGGCGAATATGGTTAAAAAAATCCAGCATTTTATTTCAGGAATCTGGCAGATTCATCCATTTCGCGAAGGAAACACTCGGACGGTAACGGTCTTTTTGATTCAGTATCTTCGTGAGTTTGGTTTTGATATTGATAATACACCATTTCAGCAACATGCCAAGTATTTTCGTGATGCCTTGGTATTAGATAATGCAAAGATTTTACAGCGACGTCCTGAGTTTTTAACAGCTTTTTTTGAAAATCTCTTGCTCGGTGGTCAAAATGATCTGTCATCAGAAAAGATGTATCTAGAACTCGATCTTTAAAAATCCTAATACTGAGTAAACATTGAATTTTAGGAAAAAAATGAAGTAAATATTCCTACAAGAAAACGCATATCATCAAAGATTTAGGTCGCTTGATAATATGTGTTTTTTTTTATTTTATAGATTGCTCGTTTAAACTCTATTTATTTCGTACTTTCAGTGCTATTCGGATTTTATTTTCGTGTACAATTTCAGCTATTCTTGTTATAATCAGCCTATAGGAATCAAGGAGGTGATTGTTATGGCTGTTTTTGTGTCTTTGGATGGAATTGTGGTAGAAGTACTTGATGTCTTTTCTTCTTTTAATGGGGATAGTGAGTTTTTCTTGTGTAAACGTCTAAAAGACAAGAGTCAGTTTGTGATGGAACGCTCTCAGTTCGAGGAGATGTTCCAACTTCAAAGTAGTCACTTGACGACGCAAGAAAAATTACAATTGTTTACCTCTGTGTTTGCTGGCCGTTATGATGTTTATGCTAAGAGTTTTATCAATGATCAAGGGAAAATTCAGTATTTTCCATCCTATGATTATGGTTGGAAGCAGTTGCCGCCTGAAAAACGGAGTTTCCAGACATTAACGGACTCCGTTTTGAAATCTCATTTTCGTGGGGAGACAGCTATCGGTATCTTTCCTATGCACTTAGATGATAGCTGTTATTTTTTGGTACTGGATTTTGATGAAGGAGATTGGAAAGAAGCTGGTTTAACCATTCGAAGAATAGCCAGGGAACGCCAGATGGAAGCCCATTTAGAGATTTCTCGTTCGGGTCACGGACTCCATATTTGGTTCTTCTTTGAGGAAGCGATTCCGAGTCGAGAGGCTCGCTTGTTTGGAAAGAAATTGTTAGAACTGGCTATGCAGGAAAGTATGCAACTGTCCTTTGATTCTTTTGATCGCATGTTTCCAAATCAGGATGTCCTTCCTAAGGGGGGATTTGGAAATTTGATTGCCTTGCCTTTTCAAGGAGAAGCTTACCATCAAGGGAGAACGGTCTTTGTGGATGAACAGTTTCAGCCTTATGAAGACCAATGGAGGTATCTACAAGAGATTCAGAGGGTTTCAACTGCTAAAGTGGCACTGTTAATCCAAGAGGAGTTAGGGAAGCAAGAATTGGATAAGGAGTTGAAGGTCATCTTATCCAATATGATCCAACTTGAAAAATCGTCTGTGACACCCAAGACACTTTTTTTCTTGAAAAATATGGCTTCATTTTCTAATCCCGAATTTTATTTAAAGCAGGCTATGCGACAGCCAACCTATCAAATTCCTGAGCGAATGTATTTATTTGGAGAATCCGATCATTATTTATGGTTGCCGAGAGGTTTGCTATATCCATTGCAAGATAAATTTAAGCAGGTCGTTGTGGAAGATAGGAGAAAGGTACAAAGGTCTATTAGAGTGGAATTTAAGGGAGAACTCACTTTGGAGCAAGAGTTAGCCCTGTCAGATATGATTTCCAAAGAAAATGGTTTACTCCATGCGGAGACTGGTTTTGGGAAGACCGTTTTAGGTGCTGCTCTCATCTCTGAACGTAAGACCAAAACAATTATTCTAGTCCATAATAGGCAACTCTTAGACCAATGGCTGGATCGTTTAAACCATTTTTTGACTTTCGAAGAGGAAGAAGCTACCCGTTATACGGCATCAGGTCGTGAAAGGGTAATAGGCTATGTTGGGCAGTACGGTGGGACTAAGAAATGGCTGAGTGGACTGGTTGATGTCGTTATGATCCAATCTCTATTTAAGTTGGAAAATAGTCAAAGTCTTTTGGATAAGTATGAGATGATGATTGTGGATGAGTGTCATCACGTGTCTGCTTTGATGTTTGAAAAAGTTGTGGCACAGTTTAGAGGGAAGTATCTTTACGGTTTGACGGCTACGCCTGAACGTAAGAATGGTCATGAACCTATTGTTTTTCAGAGAATTGGTGAGATACTCCATACTGCTGATAAGAGGGAAACGGATTTTAAACGGCAATTGCAATTAAGATTCACTTCTTTTGGTCATTTGGAGATTGAAAAGACCAAAGCAAGTAATTTTATACAGCTTAGTGATTGGATTGCGACAGACTCAGTGAGGAATCAGATGATTCTCAAGGATATTCTAGACCAAGTGACAGAAGGGCGGAATATCTTGGTTCTAGTCAATCGAATTCAACAGATAGATGTCTTTGAAAAGTTATTGAAAGAGAAAGAGGTTGATGATTTTTATATTATTAGTGGCAAAACCAAAGTCCGAGAGAGAACAAGTTTACTGGAGACGTTAGAACAGTTAGATAAAGGGTTTGTTTTGTTGTCTACTGGAAAATACATTGGCGAAGGTTTTGACTTGCCTCAGCTAGATACGCTTATCTTGGCAGCGCCCTTTTCTTGGAAAAATAATTTGATTCAGTATGCAGGTCGGATTCATAGAAACTACAAGGATAAGTCTTTGGTACGTATTTTCGATTATGTGGATATTCATGTTCCTTATTTAGAAAAGATGTTTCAGAAACGACAAGTAGCTTATCGAAAGATGGATTATTGTGTCATTGAGGGTGAGGAGAAACAATTCGTTTATGTTGATAGTAGATATGAGAATGTGCTGAGAGAGGACTTGGCAGGGGAAAGACAGGAGTGTCTGCTTATTTTACCTTATGTGCACCAGACAAAACTGATGAAATTTCTAAAAGAATTTAGGATTAGTCAAATTGAGATATGTGTACCAGAGACGGTTGCAAATAAAACATGGCTAGACCAGTTGAAGAGCCAGAAAATTAAAGTATCTTTTACTCAATCAAAAATAGTCACGCCTATTCTTTTGGTAAACAAGACCATTGTTTGGTATGGTGCAATGCCATTATTAGGGAAGGTAGATGAAGTGACCATATTACGTTTGGAATCAGCTAGTATAGTTTCTGAACTAGTGGCAGGTTTACGATAGAGAAAATTTTTAAAAATTTCTATGTATGATTTTCATTTCTTTAGTGAGAGTGATGACATTTTCACATTCGAATCGCAGCTAACAAGCAGAAGTGAGATAGGTCTTGCAAGAATGGTAAAAATCTGATAAACTAAGTAGTAATTGAATAGAAATCCGCAAGACTAGTAACTCAAGGGAAGTATATCAGGGAGGAGAGCCGTGACTGCAAGCTCTCTATATGAAAGCTGGGTGAATTCACTTGCGCATGGATTTAGAAATGAAGGTCTGACTTGTCAGATGAAAACGGATGGTACCGCGTGTCAACGCTCCGAGTGGAGTTTTTGGCATGTGGTTTTCTTTTTATCTACGAGCGACTGATGGAGGAAATATGTCAACTATTGAAGAACAATTAAAAGCGCTTCGTGAAGAAACGCTGGCTAGCTTGAAGCAGATTACTGCTGAAAATGAAAAAGAGATGCAAGATTTGCGTGTCTCAGTCCTTGGTAAAAAGGGTTCGCTTACTGAAATCCTCAAAGGAATGAAAGATGTATCTGCTGAGATGCGTCCAATCATTGGGAAACACGTCAATGAGGCTCGTGATGTCTTGACAGCAGCCTTTGAAGAAACAGCTAAGCTCTTGGAAGAAAAGAAAGTCGCTGCACAGTTAGCTAGCGAGAGTATCGATGTGACGCTTCCAGGTCGTCCAGTTGCTACTGGTCACCGTCATGTTTTGACACAAACTAGTGAAGAAATCGAAGATATTTTCATTGGGATGGGTTACCAAGTCGTGGATGGTTTTGAAGTAGAGCAAGACTACTATAACTTTGAACGTATGAACCTTCCCAAAGACCACCCAGCTCGCGATATGCAGGACACTTTCTATATCACAGAAGAGATCTTACTCCGTACCCATACGTCTCCTGTTCAGGCGCGTGCCATGGATGGCCATGATTTCTCTAAAGGTCCTTTGAAAATGATCTCACCAGGGCGTGTGTTCCGTCGTGATACGGACGATGCGACCCACAGTCACCAATTCCACCAAATTGAAGGCTTGGTTGTTGGGAAGAACATTTCTATGGCAGACCTTCAAGGAACCCTTCAATTGATTGTGCAAAAAATGTTCGGTGAAGAGCGTCAAATTCGTTTGCGTCCATCTTATTTCCCATTCACAGAGCCATCTGTTGAGGTGGATGTTTCTTGCTTCAAGTGTGGTGGAGAAGGCTGTAACGTATGTAAGAAAACTGGTTGGATCGAAATTATGGGAGCTGGTATGGTTCACCCACGTGTCCTTGAAATGAGTGGTATCGATGCGACTGTTTACTCTGGATTTGCCTTTGGTCTTGGTCAAGAACGTGTAGCTATGCTCCGTTACGGAATCAATGATATCCGTGGATTCTACCAAGGAGATGTCCGCTTCTCAGAGCAGTTTAAATAATGATTAGAAAAGTAGAAATGGCAGATGTTGAGGTGTTGGCTAAAATTGCTAAACAAACCTTTCGTGAAACATTTGCTCATGATAATACGGAAGAGCAGTTACAGGAATACTTTGAAGAGGCTTATAGTCTGAGAGTTTTGTCAATTGAGTTGGAAAATCCAGAATCCGAAACCTATTTCATTATGCATGAAGAGGAGATAGCTGGTTTTCTTAAAGTCAACTGGGGAAGTGCTCAAACTGAGAGAGAATTAGAGGACGCTTTTGAAATTCAACGTCTCTATGTGCTACAAAAATTCCAAGGATTTGGATTCGGTAAGCAACTGTTTGAATTCGCTCTGGAACTTGCTACAAAAAATGGTTTTTCCTGGGCTTGGTTAGGTGTTTGGGAGCATAATACAAAAGCTCAAGCCTTTTATAACCGATATGGTTTTGAAAAATTTAGCCAACATCATTTTATGGTTGGTCAAAAAGTAGATACGGATTGGTTACTGAGAAAGAAATTAAGGTAAGAAGATGATTCTTCTATTGAAATGATAGGAAAGGAAAAGAACCAGAGTGGCAACTGTCATTCTGGAGAACTAAATTATGCTTGTATCTTATAAATGGTTAAAAGAATTGGTGGACATTGATGTTCCATCACAAGAGTTGGCTGAAAAAATGTCAACTACAGGGATCGAGGTAGAAGGTGTCGAATCACCTGCTGCTGGTCTCTCAAAAATTGTCGTCGGTGAGGTCTTGTCTTGCGAAGATGTGCCAGAAACTCACCTCCATGTTTGTCAGGTTAACGTTGGCGAAGAAGAAGCCCGTCAAATCGTCTGTGGTGCCCCGAATGTGCGTGCAGGTATCAAGGTTATGGTGGCACTTCCGGGAGCTCGTATCGCTGACAATTACAAAATCAAAAAAGGAAAAATCCGCGGTCTTGAGTCACTTGGGATGATCTGTTCACTTGGTGAATTGGGAATTTCTGACTCAGTTGTACCTAAGGAATTCGCAGATGGCATCCAAATCTTGCCAGAAAATGCCGTTCCAGGTGAGGAAGTCTTCTCATATCTAGACTTGGATGATGAAATCATCGAACTTTCTATCACACCAAACCGTGCAGATGCCCTTTCTATGCGTGGGGTGGCTCACGAAGTGGCAGCCATCTATGACAAGGCAGTCAACTTTAAAGAATTTACTCTTTCAGAAACTGACCAAGCTGCAGCAGATGCTCTTTCTGTGGGCATTGAGACAGACAAGGCGCTTTACTATGCAGCTCGTATCTTGGACAATGTGACTATCGCACCAAGTCCACAATGGTTGCAAAATATCCTCATGAACGAAGGTATCCGTCCCATCAATAACGTAGTGGACGTGACAAACTACATCTTGCTCTACTTTGGTCAACCAATGCACGCCTTTGACTTGGATACCTTTGAAGGAAATGACATCCGTGTGCGTGAAGCGCGTGCTGGTGAAAAATTGGTGACTTTAGATGGTGAAGAACGTGATTTGGACGTGAATGACCTAGTCATCACTGTCGCAGACAAGCCAGTTGCTCTTGCAGGTGTCATGGGTGGTCAAGCAACAGAAATCTCTGAAAAATCTAGTCGTGTTGTCCTTGAAGCTGCAGTCTTCAATGGTAAATCAATTCGTAAGACCAGCGGTCGCCTCAACCTTCGTTCTGAGTCCTCTTCTCGCTTTGAAAAAGGCATCAATGTGGCAACAGTCAATGAAGCCCTTGATGCAGCGGCTAGTATGATTGCAGAACTTGCAGGTGCGACGGTGCGTAAAGGCATCGTTTCAGCAGGTGAACTTGATACCTCTGATGTGGAAGTTTCTTCAACGCTTGCTGATGTTAACCGTGTCCTTGGTACAGAACTTTCTTACGCGGATGTAGAAGATGTCTTCCGTCGTCTTGGATTTGGCCTTTCTGGAAATGCAGATAGCTTTACAGTCAGAGTCCCACGTCGTCGTTGGGATATCACTATCGAGGCAGACCTCTTTGAAGAAATCGCTCGTATCTATGGTTATGACCGCTTGCCAACCAGTCTTCCAAAAGACGATGGGACAGCTGGTGAATTGACAGCGACACAAAAACTTCGACGTCAAGTTCGTACCATTGCTGAAGGGGCAGGTTTGACAGAAATTATCACCTATGCTCTAACAACTCCTGAAAAAGCAGTTGAGTTTACGGCTCAACCAAGTAACCTTACAGAACTTATGTGGCCAATGACAGTGGACCGTTCTGTCCTCCGTCAAAATATGATTTCTGGTATCCTTGATACGGTGGCTTATAACGTAGCTCGTAAGAACAAAAACTTGGCCCTTTACGAGATTGGAAAAGTCTTTGAACAAACAGGTAATCCAAAAGAAGAACTTCCAAATGAAATCAACAGCTTTGCCTTTGCCTTGACAGGCTTGGTTGCTGAAAAAGATTTCCAAACAGCAGCAGTTCCAGTTGATTTCTTCTATGCTAAGGGAATCCTAGAAGCGCTATTTGCTCGTTTGGGACTAGAAGTGACCTATACAGTAACATCTGAAATCGCTAGCCTTCATCCAGGTCGTACAGCAGTCATTTCACTCGGTGACCAAGTTCTTGGTTTCCTTGGCCAAGTGCATCCAGTCACCGCTAAGGCTTACGATATTCCAGAAACGTATGTAGCTGAGCTCAACCTTTCAGCCATCGAAGCTGCCCTTCAACCTGCTGCTCCATTTGTAGAAATCACGAAATTCCCAGCAGTCAGCCGTGACGTTGCCCTTCTCCTCAAGGCAGAAGTGACTCACCAAGAAGTTGTGGATGCAATCCAAGCTGCCGGCGTAAAACGTTTGACAGATATCAAACTCTTTGACGTCTTCTCAGGCGAAAAATTGGGACTTGGTATGAAGTCAATGGCTTATAGCTTGACTTTCCAAAATCCAGAAGATAGCTTAACGGACGAAGAAGTCGCACGCTACATGGAAAAAATCCAAGCGTCTCTCGAAGAAAAAGTCAATGCAGAAGTGCGTTAAACGATAGTAGGATACAAATTCCCCCTCTAGTTCATGAACACTAGAGGGGTGATTTTATATAAAATAATTAAAATGTGATTTCTGTAAAAATACATCTATGATCAGAGTTTTGAAAACTTACAATGTCTAAATCTTTAACATAGTAGTGGTTTTTAGGCAATAAAATATGATCTATTGTTGCATTAAAAAGTTTTGGACTTTGGCTATTCCAAGTTCCTCTTTTAAAGGGTGGAAGTGCATTCAATGCGTCCCTATGAGAGCTTATTTTTGCAAGTGCTCCATGACGCATAGTTGCATTAAAATCACCTGCAATAATAGCCTTTGGATATTTTGAAGCCAGTTGATTATGAATGATGTTTAAGTCTTGCTTCCAGATTTCCATTAAACCTGGCAGAGGAGGAGCAGTATGCAAAGCAATGATATCTGGTATATTTTGTTTTCTCGAATGTAATAGAATTGTCCCAAACCGTGTTGTATGGAAAGTTTTAGCTTCTGTATAGAAATCGTAACTTTTCTTGACAATCACAGTCACAGGAGCTATTCCACTGTCAGTAGGTGGAGAAGTAAAAATATCATAGTTGGCCATAGAAAGTCCAACTTGATGAAACAATAGTTTGATTCTCTGGTTTTCTTGCTCACCTCTGATATTGGTAGCTAGTTCAGGAAATATAGCCATATCGGCATCAAAATGGCTAAAAATTCGTTCAATATGTTGTGCTTCTATTTTATTTGCGACGTTCCAAGTTACTAACTTTAAGGTTTTAGTTTTATTGGATGCGGAAGAAAGGGTTTTATCTGTTCCGAATAATAGTAATATGAACGATAGTAAGAGCAAGATGCTAGAATAAAACCGTATTTGTTTATTTTTCTTGTAAAAAGATAGGGAAAAAAATACGAAACTTAAAATAGAAGCCATAGTTGCAGTAGCTAAGGGGAAGGCATAAATCTGTGCCAAGATAGGTCTGGTAGATAGCCAAATATTAAGATTAGAAGATGGGAAAAAAGAATAAGCTATGATAGGGATAGCGAAGAGAATGACAGAAAGGGCAGAAAGAAATGTTTTAATCATTGTATGAGTACCTCAATTTGCAATGGTTGCTCGGAGCTAATGTGACTTTGTGACTTTACTTGATTGATATTCTTTTTCTTGTCTTCCTCATAGATTAAGTACAACCCAAGTAAAAAAGTCCAATTTAAGATTGAAATGATTAAAAGGCACAGAGATGCAAGACAATTATACTACAAAAGGCAAACATTTAACAATCGATAGCCGTCGCTTAATCGAACGATGGAAAAAAGAAGGGAAATCAAATAGAGAAATTGCCTCTCTACTTGGAAAAGCTCCTCAAACTATCCATACTGAAATCAAGTGTGGGACAGTCCGAAAATGTCTTGGAAAAGGGCGCTTCAAAGAGATTTATTCTGCCGACTACGCTCAACAGTCTTATGAAAATAATCGCAAGCACTCGGTCAAGAAATCAAGCTTGACTAAGAAACTAAAGGAGAAGATTCTCTACTACCATAACAAAAAGTTTTCTCCCGAAATGATGGTCAAGGCTAAGGGCGTTAACGTGGGAATTTCTACCATCTACTACTGGATTCATCATGGAAAATTGGGATTAAGCAAACAGGAACTGCTTTACCCTAGAAAAGGAAAATCTGTTAAGAAACAAGCTAGCACCAATTTTAAACCCGCTGGTCAATCCATCGAATCATAATTTGATCATTTTTTCAAAAAATACATAGATCTAAAAGAAAGAGGGTTAAGTGATGAAGAATAGTGCTATCGGGAGTAATTGGAAGGATGTCAGGTCTCAACTCTTTACCAAGGAGGAAATTCTTGAAAGTGATATGCGAGTGGCTATCATGAGTGAGCTGATTGAGGCTAGGCATGAACAAGGAATCAGCCAGAAAAAGCTAGAAGAACTTAGTGGAGTAAGCCAGCCTGTCATAGCTAGAATGGAAACAGTAAAGACTAGTCCTCAGTTGGATACAGTATTGAAAGTTTTAGCCAGTTTAGGAAAGACATTAGCAGTCGTCCCACTCGAACAGAGAAAAAGTTGATAGGAAGAAGTTGGAAAACTTTAACAAATTTAACAGTTATAGTGCCTCAAGTGTATAATATAGAAAAATTATGCTTTATTTATATCAAGTGTGAACGAAGTGAGCTTTTAGCGGATATTTCCCGCTATAGTGGTATTCTAGATAATAATTTATTATTATCTAGAACGGAATTTTTGAGACATTCTGGCTCAAAAATTAGGGATGAAATTACGAAGTAAGTTGCTCCCGTCCGCACTTTTCAGGGAAATATCAGAATTACAAAAGAAAAATCAACCTATAGTCTTTTCTAATAACAAGTCATAGTCACTTATAAGAATTACTAATAACGCGTTTGGCCAGTCTAACGGAAATATAGTTAAAAAACAAGCTACACAAAGGATTTGAGGCATTTGTCTCAAGTCTTTTTCTTTTGTCTAAAACGGAGATATAGTTTCAAACTATATCAAAGCCTAATTTTTTACAATTATACAGACGCTTTCTTTTCTGTTAAGATAGTTTCAACAACAAATTTTGGAGGACACATCATGTCAACTACAATCATCGGTTTCCCTCGTTTGGGCGAATTCCGCGAATTAAAATTTACAACTGAAAAATACTTTAGAAAAGAAATCTCAGAAGAAGAACTCCTTGCTGCAGCAAAAGACTTGCGTGCGAAACACTGGAACATTGTCAAAGAAAAAGGTATCACTGAAATTCCATCAAATGACTTTTCTCACTATGACAACTTCCTAGATGCAGCTTTCCTTTTCAACGTGGTACCTGCTTCAGTTCAAAACTTGGACTTGTCTGACTTTGAGCGCTACTTCGCTTTGGGTCGTGGTTACCAAGGAGAAAAAGGGGACGTTCGCGCCCTTCCAATGAAGAAATGGTTCAACACCAACTACCACTACATTGTGCCTAAATTTGAAAAAGGCACTCAAGTCAAACTTGCAGGTCACAAGATCTTCGATGAGTTCCAAGAAGCAAAAGAACTTGGATTGAACACTCGTCCAGTTCTTGTAGGTCCATTCACTTTCCTTCAATTGTCAGACTTTGAAGAAGGCGTGAAAGCAGAAGACTTCGTAGACAGCTTAGTGGCTGCTTACCAAGAAGTTTTTGCTAAATTGGCAGAACTTGGTGCGACTCGTATCCAATTGGACGAAGCGGCTCTTGTAAAAGATTTGACAGCTGAAGAAAAAGCTCTCTTCTTGAACCTCTACAACAAACTCTTGGCTGACAAAAAAGGTCTTGAAGTCTTGCTTCAAACTTACTTCGGTGATGTTCGTGATGTCTATGCTGACCTTGTGAAATTGCCAGTAGATGCTATCGGTCTTGATTTCGTTGAAGGTAAGAAAACTCTTGAACTCGTTAAAGGTGGTTTCCCAGCTGACAAGACTCTTTATGCAGGTATTGTCAATGGTAAAAACATCTGGCGTAACAACTATGAAAAGAGCTTGGCTGTTCTTGAGCAAATCCCAGCTGAAAACATTGTCTTGACAAGCTCATGCTCACTTCTTCATGTGCCATTTACAACAGCTAATGAAGAATTTGAACCAGCAATCTTGAACCACTTTGCCTTTGCAGTTGAAAAATTGGATGAGATTCGTGATTTGGATGCTATCCGCAATGGTCAAGGTGAAGAAGCACTTGCAGCTAATAAAGAACTCTTTGCGACTGAGCGTGTTGGTGAAAATGCTGAACTTCGTGCGCGCATCGCTGGTTTGACAGACGCAGACTACACTCGTTTGCCAGCATTTGCAGAACGTGAAGCTATCCAAGAAGAAGCTTTCAAACTTCCAGCTCTTCCAACAACAACTATCGGTTCATTCCCTCAAACTAAAGAAGTTCGTGCGAAACGTTTGGCTTACCGTAAAGGTGAATTGTCTCAAGAAGAGTACGACGCTTTCCTTGCTGAAACGATTGACGAATGGATCAAGTGGCAAGAAGATATTGACTTTGATGTCCTTGTTCATGGTGAATTTGAGCGTAATGACATGGTTGAGTACTTCGGTCAAAACTTGTCAGGTTACCTCTTCTCTAAAAATGGTTGGGTACAATCATACGGTATGCGTGGGGTGAAACCACCAATCATTTGGGGTGATGTCACTCGTCTTAACCCTATCACTGTTAAATGGTCTAGCTATGCACAAAGCCGTACAAACAAACCTGTTAAAGGTATGTTGACTGGGCCTGTTACCATCCTCAACTGGTCATTCCCACGTGAAGACATCTCTATTAAGGATTCTACTCTTCAAATCGCCCTTGCGATCAAGGATGAAGTGCTTGACCTTGAAGCTGCTGGTGTGAAGATCATCCAAATCGACGAGGCTGCTCTTCGTGAAAAATTGCCACTCCGTCGTAGCGACTGGTACGAAGACTACCTTGACTGGGCAATTCCTGCCTTCCGCTTGGTACATTCAACAGTAGCACCAGACACACAAATCCACACTCACATGTGTTACTCAGAATTTACAGATATCATCCCAGCTATCGATAACATGGATGCAGACGTCATTTCCTTTGAAGCTAGCCGTTCAAACCTTGAAATCTTGGACGAACTCAAAGCGAAAAACTTCCAAACAGAAGTGGGACCTGGGGTTTACGATATCCACTCTCCTCGTGTGCCAAATGAAGGCGAAATCGACAATACAATCGAAGCCATCCTTGCTAAAGTGCCAAGCAAGAAAGTTTGGATCAACCCAGACTGTGGTTTGAAAACACGTGGTATTCCAGAAACAAAAGAAAGCTTGATCCGCCTTGTGGAAGCAGCTAAAGCTGCGCGTGAGAAATTGTAAGATTAGATTTCTCTCCATACAATGGTTGTTCAAAAAGAAATCAACTAGAAAAGGTTATTACATATGTCACGCCAAACACCGTCACTCTCATTTGAAGTGTTCCCTCCAAACCCAGCCGTGGGTAATGATAACATTATTTCTGCTCTTCAAAATATGCAGGAGTTGGCTCCCCACTTTATCAGTGTGACTGCCAGCAATAATAAATTTAATATCAAGGAAACGACGGTCCGTTTGGCTGATTTTATCCAAAATGACTTGGCGATTCCGACTATTGCTCACTTGCCAGCCATCTATTTGACCAAGGACAAGGTTGCTGAAACTATTGCAGACTTGGACAAGGTTGGGGTGCAGAAAATCTTGGCTCTTCGTGGGGATATTATTCCAGATGTGGAACCACAAAAGGATTTTCGCTACGCAACGGACTTGATTGAGTTCATCAAGGAACAAGCCCCTCACTTTGATATTGTTGGCGCTTGCTATCCAGAAGGCCATCCAGATTCACCAAATCAGATTTCAGATATTCAAAATCTTAAGAAGAAAGTGGATGCAGGTTGTTCGAGCCTTGTAACTCAGCTTTTCTTTGACAATGAGCGCTTCTATGATTTCCAAGACAAGTGTATCTTGGCTGGGATTGATGTTCCCATTCATGCAGGGATTATGCCAATTCTGAATCGAAATCAGGCTCTCCGCCTCTTGAAGACTTGTGAGAATATCCATCTTCCACGCAAATTTAAAGCCATCTTAGACAAGTATGAGCATGACCCTGAGTCGCTCAGAGCAGCAGGACTTGCCTATGCGGTGGACCAAATTGTGGACTTGGTAACTCAGGATGTTGCCGGTGTGCATCTCTACACTATGAACAATGCGGAAACAGCAAAATACATCCACCAAGCAACTCATGCCTTGTTTAATCACCAGTCCTTAGGATAATAAAAAGTAAACCATTCTTCTCAAGTGAGGGGAATGGTTCCTTTTTAATGGTAAAGACCGCACTTTTTAAGAAAAATATGATAAAATAGACTCTGTACGTACTTGATACAAAGATGAGGGTATTTAGGTTTCAAAGGCTTTGTCAATTCTCAATTTTATGACAGAAATTTTTTCATAATTTGTTCTTTTCAGTATTTAGTTTGAGCGACACGAACGAGTCAAATCGATATCATTTGACGAGAGAGTTAGTAAAGCATTTAGCTAATCGCCTGATAGCGATTAGCGTGAAAGGATTAGATGCTTTAGCATCAAACCTTTCTAATGATTTGTATCTTGAGTAATTGAACACGGGCTAAATCCCTAGTGAAAAAGATAGATTTCCTGGTGCGCATCGCACACTGCGTCAATCTCCTATTTTCATACGGGATTCTTCACGCCCTTAGTATCTTGATCTTTGTAGGCAAGGCGTATAATTTCATCAATCCAAAGGGGATTAAAATGACAAAACAAGTGTTTCAAACGACTTTTGCGGGTCGTGAGTTAATTGTAGAGACTGGTCAGGTTGCTAAGCAAGCGAATGGCGCAGTTGTCGTACGTTACGGTGAGTCAACTGTCTTGACTGCTGCCGTTATGTCTAAGAAGATGGCAACTGGAGATTTCTTCCCTCTCCAAGTCAACTACGAAGAAAAAATGTATGCAGCTGGGAAGTTTCCTGGTGGCTTTATGAAACGTGAAGGACGTCCTTCAACAGATGCGACTTTGACAGCGCGTTTGATTGACCGTCCAATCCGTCCTATGTTTGCGGAAGGTTTCCGTAACGAAGTGCAAGTCATCAACACTGTGCTTTCTTATGATGAAAATGCCTCTGCACCAATGGCAGCTATGTTTGGTTCATCCTTGGCACTTTCTATCTCGGATATTCCATTCGACGGACCAATCGCTGGGGTGCAAGTGGGCTATGTAGATGGTCAAATCATCATCAATCCAAGTCAAGAACAAGCAGAGCAATCTCTCCTTGAATTGACAGTAGCTGGTACCAAACACGCCATCAACATGGTAGAATCTGGTGCTAAAGAATTGTCAGAAGAAATCATGTTGGAAGCTCTCCTTAAAGGGCACGAAGCGGTCAAAGAATTGATTGCCTTCCAAGAAGAAATCGTTGCTGCTGTCGGTAAGGAAAAAGCAGAAGTAGAATTGCTTCATGTGGACGCTGAATTACAGACTGAAATTATCGCAGCCTACAACAGCGACCTCCAAAAAGCGGTTCAAGTAGAAGAAAAATTGGCTCGTGAAGCTGCAACTCAAGCAGTCAAAGACCAAGTAATTGCTGTTTACGAAGAAAAATATGCAGACAACGAAGAATTTGACCGCATTATGCGTGATGTGGCTGAAATCTTGGAACAAATGGAACACGCTGAAGTGCGCCGTTTGATCACAGAAGACAAGGTACGTCCTGACGGTCGTAAGGTTGATGAAATCCGTCCTTTGGATGCGGTTGTTGACTTCCTTCCTCGTGTACATGGTTCAGGTCTCTTTACTCGTGGGCAAACTCAGGCTCTTTCTATCTTGACCTTGGCTCCGATGGGAGAAACTCAAATCATTGATGGTTTGGATCCAGAGTACAAGAAACGCTTTATGCACCACTATAACTTCCCTCAATACTCTGTAGGGGAAACTGGTCGTTACGGTGCGCCAGGTCGTCGTGAAATCGGTCACGGTGCTCTTGGTGAGCGTGCTCTTGCTCAAGTATTGCCAAGTTTGGAAGAATTCCCATACGCTATCCGTTTAGTAGCAGAAGTTTTGGAATCAAATGGTTCTTCATCTCAAGCTTCTATCTGTGCGGGAACTCTTGCCCTTATGGCTGGTGGTGTGCCAATCAAGGCACCAGTAGCAGGGATTGCCATGGGACTTATCTCAGATGGAAATAACTACACAGTATTGACAGATATCCAAGGTTTGGAAGATCACTTTGGAGACATGGACTTTAAGGTTGCTGGTACTCGTGATGGGATTACAGCCCTTCAAATGGACATCAAGATCCAAGGGATCACTGCAGAAATTTTGACGGAAGCTCTTGCCCAAGCCAAGAAAGCGCGTTTTGAAATCCTTGATGTGATTGAAGCAACCATTCCAGAAGTTCGTCCAGAATTGGCTCCAACTGCTCCGAAAATTGATACCATCAAGATTGATGTGGACAAGATCAAGATTGTCATCGGTAAGGGTGGAGAAACCATCGACAAGATTATCGCTGAAACAGGCGTTAAGATTGATATCGACGAAGAAGGAAATGTGTCTATCTACTCTAGCGACCAAGATGCTATTAACCGTGCTAAAGAAATTATTGCTGGTTTGGTCCGTGAAGCCAAAGTAGATGAAGTTTACCGTGCTAAAGTCGTTCGTATCGAGAAATTTGGTGCCTTTGTTAACCTCTTTGATAAGACAGATGCCCTTGTTCATATCTCTGAGATGGCTTGGACGCGTACCAATAATGTCGAAGACTTGGTAGCAATCGGGGATGAAGTTGATGTTAAGGTTATCAAGATTGATGAAAAAGGACGTGTGGATGCTTCTATGAAAGCCCTTCTTCCTCGTCCTCCAAAACCTGAACGTGATGAAAAAGGTGAAAAATCAGAGCGTCCTCACCGCCCACGTCATCACAAGGATCACAAACCTAAGAAAGAATTTACAGAAACACCAAAAGATTCAGAATAAGAAAAGGAGAAATGTATGGGATGGTGGCGCGAAACCATTGATATCGTAAAAGAAAATGATCCAGCGGCCCGCACCACTTTGGAGGTTTTGCTGACTTATCCAGGTGTCAAGGCCTTGGCGGCCCACCGTCTCTCGCATTTTCTCTGGAAGCATGGCTTTAAGCTCTTAGCTCGTATGCATAGTCAGTTTTGGCGCTTTTGGACTCAGATTGAGATTCATCCAGGAGCTCAGATCGATTCAGGTGTCTTTATCGACCATGGTTCTGGTCTGGTGATTGGAGAGACAGCGATTGTTGAAAAAGGTGTTATGCTTTACCACGGAGTAACTCTTGGTGGGACAGGAAAAGACTGTGGCAAACGCCATCCGACCGTTCGTCAGGGTGCCCTTATATCAGCACATGCCCAAGTTATCGGACCAGTGGAAATCGGTGAAAATGCCAAGGTCGGTGCTGCAGCAGTTGTCGTAGCAGATGTACCTAGTGATGTGACGGTTGTCGGTATTCCGGCCAAGATTGTCCGTCTTCATGGTAAGAAAGATGAGCCTGTTATTCACGAAGTCGAAGAAAAACGAGAGTATTATGTCAATAAACTCGAGCAGGCTAAAGAAGCAAGTCACAGATCGTCTGGTTTGTAGAGGATACCTATATGATTCAAGCAAGAAACAAGTTAAGCCAAGAGGAGTTATCTGAGGCGAAAAAACTAATTAACTGTTGCCAAAACTATGACGGTACCTATCGTGATCCCTATCTCTCTAACATGCTTAATTTTGACCCAAACATGCCCGCCTTTTTCCTTTATTATGAAAAAGGCGAACTTGTTGGTCTCTTAACTGTCTATGCTGATGACCAAGATGTAGAAGTGACGATACTGGTTCATCCAGATCGTCGCTGTCAGGGAATTGCGCGTGCATTGTTTACTAGTTTTGAGAGAGAAACAGCCTCTTTTCCGATTCATTCAGTTACTTTTCAGACAGAGCGTGTTTTTCTAGATCGCCATCCTGATTTTGTCAGCAACTGGGGATTGGTCGAGGACGAGGATACAGAAACTTGGTTAGGTAAGGATAGAAAACCTTATCCGTTAGCAACCATTTCCAATCTTGAAGTTTTGTTAGCAGATAGTTCGTATCAGGATCAAATTAGTCAGTTAAAATTTCAGGCATTTTCAGAGGAACATGAATCGAGAGAAGTTGTGGATAGATATGTCTCTGAAGCTCTGAAAGATCCAGAAAGTCGCTTATATATTTTATTAAAAGACGGTCAGGTTATTGGGACTTGCACGGTTGATTTATCGAGCGATACGAATTACTTCTACGGTTTAGCAATATCTGAACCTGAACATGGAAAAGGCTATGGAAGCTACTTAGCAAAATCCATCGTTAACCAACTAATTGAGCAAAATGACAAGGAATTTCAGATTGCAGTAGAGGATAGCAACGTAGGTGCCAAGCGCTTGTATGAAAAAATTGGCTTTGTCAAACAGACTCAGGTGGTTTATCTGAATGAGAAAGGAGCAAGGGATTCCGAAGTGTAGAGACATTCGGACTGAAATTCAATTGAACTCTTAGTAATGAAACTAATTGTTCTTGGATTTTGGATTTCCTGACTATGATTTATGATTAAAATCTATGACACCATGTCTCGTGATTTGCGAGAATTTGTCCCGATTGAGGACGGTAAGGTCAAGATGTATGTTTGTGGGCCAACTGTGTACAACTATATCCACGTGGGGAATGCCCGCTCAACAGTGGCTTTTGATACGGTTCGTCGCTATTTTGAGTACCGTGGGTATGAGGTTGCCTATATTTCCAATTTTACAGATGTAGATGATAAGATTATCAACCGTGCCAAGGAAGAGGGCATCACGCCTCAGGAGGTTGCGGACAAGTACATCACTGCCTTTCGTGAGGATGTGACAGCCTTGGGCGTCAAACCTGCGACCCGCCATCCGCGTGTGGTGGAGTTTATGGCTGACATCATCCGCTTTGTGGAAGATTTGATTGAAAAAGGCTTTGCCTACGAGAGTCAAGGAGATGTCTATTTCCGTGTGGAAAAATCTCACAACTATGCCAAATTGGCTAATAAGACCTTGGAAGACTTGGAGCTGGGTGCTTCAGGTCGTACCGATGAAGAAACAGCTCGCAAGGAAAATCCTGTAGACTTTGCCCTATGGAAATCTGCCAAACCAGGCGAGATTTCTTGGGACAGTCCTTGGGGACCTGGTCGTCCGGGCTGGCATATCGAGTGTTCGGTTATGTCAACAGAGATTTTGGGCGATACTATTGATATTCACGGTGGTGGAGCTGACCTAGAGTTTCCTCACCACACCAATGAAATTGCCCAATCTGAAGCTAAAACAGGCAAGACTTTTGCTAACTACTGGATGCACAATGGCTTTGTCAATATTGACAATGTCAAGATGTCTAAGTCCTTGGGCAACTTTATCACAGTCCATGATGCTCTTAAAACTCTTGATGGGCAAGTACTTCGTTTCTTCTTTGCGACCCAGCACTACCGTAAACCAATCAACTTTACAGAAAAGGCAGTGCATGATGCAGAGACTAATCTCAAGTATCTGAAGAACACTTATGAGCAACCATTTACAGGAAATGTGGACGCCCAAGAGTTACAAACCTTTAAAGATAAGTTTGTAGCGGTTATGGATGAGGATTTCAACTCTGCTAATGGTATTACAGTAGTCTTTGAAATGGCCAAATGGATTAACTCAGGTAACTATGATGCAAGTGTTAAGGAAGCTCTTGCGGCTATGTTAGAGGTCTTTGGAATTGTCTTTATTGAGGAAGTTTTGGATGCAGAGATTGAAGCCTTGATTCAAAAACGTCAAGAAGCGCGTGCTAATCGTGACTTTGCGACAGCAGACCAGATCCGTGACCAATTGGCTGCTCAAGGGATTAAGCTCCTTGACACCAAAGATGGAGTGAGGTGGACACGTGATTGATGTCAATCTCATTAACGGGATTGCGTTAGCTTTTGAGGGGGATGCGGTGTATTCTATGTATATTCGCCGTCACCTCATCCTCAAAGGAATGACCAAACCCAATAAACTCCACCAAGAAGCGACCAAGTATGTCTCAGCCAAGGCTCAGGCTCGCCTGATTTCCCTCATGTTGGAGGAGCAAGTCCTAACGGGAAAAGAAGAAGAAATCTACAAACGTGGTCGCAATACCAATAGTCACACCAAAGCTAAAAATGCTGATGTGGTGACTTACCGTATGTCCACAGGTTTTGAAGCCGTGATAGGCTATCTTCATATGACTGAAAATATGGAGCGCCTCGAAACCTTAATTTCTTGGTGCATCCAAAAAGTGGAGGGATAGGACATGATGGCAAAAGAACTACAAGACTGGTTTCCTGAAGCTCAGATTTCAGACCAGCCAGTAAAGAGAGAGGGCTATCTCACGCTCCCTTTAGCTTCTCAGCAGTGGATTTTGCTGGAGGAAACTGGGCTCAGCGAGCGTGAAAAGCAGTTGATTTCTCTTTTGACCCAGCAGGAGCAGGCTCGTTCGCTCAATCCTTGGTATTCCTATCTGATTGAGGGGAAGGGACAGGCACCACAAGCTTTTAAAAAGATTCAGTTGGTTTATTGTCATCTTTCCTATTTCCAACAGGAAAATCTAGCTTCTTGGCTAGATATGATGCGGACTCTTTTTCCCAACTGTCAGACAGTGCTTCAGGTCGGAGCTCAGGATTATGTTTTCGTGCTGCAACAAGACAAATACACCTCTGTACGAGCTATTTTAAGTGATACGATTGAAGCGGTTGAGTATGACTTTGGACTGCGTCTCTCTATCATGTTGGGTCAGGTTTGGTCTCAGACGGGGCATCAAGCCCTATCAGACTTGATTAAAGCGGAGCGGGATTTATTTAAGACTTGGTGGCGTCAGGGTCATCAAGGTGTTCATACTTTTTCTCAGCTCTATCTTTGGAGTATGGGAGAAAGACTCGTGGACTTGAGAGTAATCAAGGAATGTCTACACCAGATGATTTTGGATCAAGATCAGATTCAGGAAATCATCCTCTCTCTTTGGGAAAATAGTGCTGTTCTCACTAAAACAGCCCAGAAACTCTATCTGCACCGCAATTCTCTCCAATACAAGATTGATAAATGGGAAGAGTTGACAGGGCTTCAGTTGAAAGAGTTGACCGACCTGACCTTGTGTTATCAATTGATTTTAGGTTCTTTGTCAACTATAGTTGGTTTGTAAAGAAGTTAATATTTGGAGAAGAGGATTGCCATCTTCTCCATTTTTATGTGCAGAGTTATAGTGGATTGATGCTGGGAAAGTACACTGTGACTGCTAAAACATTCCTAGAACTTGCTTTGATTTTCCTAATCTATTCATGTAAAATTTATGTTATTTCACTATAGTTGTTTGATTTTTGTTTAGTATTAGAAGATTGAAAATCAATGAATAAATCTACCAGCAGATGACTCAAAACGTCCTTTTGAAGCTGTAGGCAAGGCAAAGTTGACGTAGTTTGAAGAGGTTTTCGCATAGTAGGAACATCCAATTTTGGTGTGTTTACTTATGGAGTTTTTCCTAGTGATACTTATATTTAGACACAAAACTATAGCTTGAGAGCTAGTCATTTTCAGATAAGATTTAACTCTTCCTAATACTGGGTTTTGTTTGCTTTTCAGAGTCCTTTTCTACTAGAAACTGGGATGTATCCTATTTATAGGAGTAATCGCTAGAAATATGGTAGAATCAAAAAAAGAATCAGCTGCTTTTTTATGTAAATTTCAACCTGTGAAGTCTAAAAATTTTTAACTTTCTCCTTTCTTTTCCGAATAAATAGATAGTAGCAGTGAATCTAGCAAACCTAGATTAAAAAATGTGCTATAATAGAAGGAGGAAAAGGATGATTCTAAGACATCCGGGCATCAGCCCAACCAACGATTTGGTTGCTAAGAAAATCTTTAGTAATCCAGAAATCACTTGTCAATTTATTCGCGATATGCTGGACTTGCCAGCAAAAAATGTGACGATTTTGGAGGGAAGTAATATTCATGTCTTGCCCTCCCTGCCTTACTCAGCGCAGGATTTTTATACCAGTATAGACGTCTTGGCGGAGTTGGATAATGGAACCCAAGTAATCATTGAAATTCAGGTACATCATCAGAATTTTTTCATCAATCGCCTGTGGGCTTACCTTTGCAGTCAGGTCAATCAAAACCTAGAAAAAATTCGCCAACGTGAAGGTGATACTCACCAGAGCTATAAACACATCGCACCAGTATACGCTATCGCAATTGTAGATAGCAATTATTTCTCAGATGACCTGGCTTTTCATAGCTTTAGCATGCGAGAGGACACTACAGGTGAGGTTTTAACCATCACCAATAACGGTCAAGAAAACCATCTGGTTAAGATGGCGTTCTTGGAATTAAAAAAATACAGAGAAACCAGCAAAGATAGCATTCGCAAACCGTGGTTGGAGTTTTTCGGTAACAAACCCTTTACCCAGCACCCCGAGCGAGCCATCAGCCAAGCAGATCAACTGCTGGACTACAAAAGCTGGTCCGAGGAGGACAGGAAAATGTTTAGCCAACTACGTATGCGTGAAGAACAAGCCTTGTTAGCGCAGGACTATGCCTTGGAACAAGCGGAGGAAAAGGGCTTAGAACGTGGTCTTGAACGTGGTCGGGCAGAGGGTTTAGAGCGTGGTCGAGCTGAGGGGATTGAACAAGGTATCGAAAAAGGTTTAGAACAAGGACTTGAACGTGGGAAAGTTGAAGGAAGTTTGTCTATGCTACTAAATCTGGTTCGTCAAGGTCTTCTGACACCTGAGGTTGCCAGCCAGCAGTTGGGAATGACTGTCTCTGAGTTTGAAGAATTATTAAAAGACCATCATAAATAAGAACTAAAAAAATACAGAGAAACCAGCAAAGATAGCATTCGCAAGCCGTGGTTGGAGTTTTTCGGGAATAAACCCTTTACCCAGCACCCCGAGCGAGCCATCAGCCAGGCAGACCAACTGCTGGACTACAAGAGCTGGTCCGAGGAGGACAGGAGAATGTTTAGTGAACAACGCAGACGCGAAGAACAAGCCTTGTTAGCGCATGACTATGCCTTGGAACAAGCTGAGGAAAAAGGGTTGGAACGTGGTCGTGCAGAGGGTTTAGAACGTGGACGAGCTGAGGGAGTTGAACAGGGATTGGAGCGCGGGAAAGTTGAAGGAAGGGAAGAAGGAAAACTTTTTGCCTTTCTGGATATGGTTCGTCAAGGTCTTCTAACACCTGAGGTTGCGAGTGAGCAATCAGGCATGACCGTGGCTGAGTTTGAGGCACTATTGAAAGAGCATCATAAATAAGAACTAAAAAATACAGAGAAACCAGCAAGGATAGCGTTCGCAAGCCGTGGTTGGAGTTTTTTGGTAATAAGCCCTTTACTCAGGAACCCGAGCGAGCCATCAGCCAAGCAGATCAACTGCTGGACTACAAGAGCTGGTCCGAGGAGGACAGGAAGATGTTTAGTCAACTACGTATGCGAGAAGAACAAGCCTTGTTGGCACAGGACTATGCCTTGGAAACAGCTAGGGCGGAAGGTATCGAACAAGGACTTGAACGCGGGAAAGCTGAAGGAAGTTTGTCTATGCTACTAAATCTCGTTCGTCAATGTCTTCTAACATCTGAAGTTGCCAGTCAACAGTTGGGGATAACCGTCGCTGAGTTTGAGGCGCTTTTGTAAGTTAGGGGATGTATCTAGCTTTTCTCTTAAAATCTTATCAGAGTGCTAGGAAACTTACATTATATTTCACGATTTTCAGCAGAAGCATTCTGCTGATTTTATATAGAAAAAATGGCGGATTTTATCTTTCTATAGATAGGGTCTGTTTTTTATTTATATTAAATTTAAAATATTATCCATAATAAGGTTGATAGATAAGGGTGTGCATATATATATATATATATAATCGCGAGAAAATGCTATTATATCGGCTTTTTTGTTACTTTTTTAACGTCTCCACGAGACTGCTAAAAACTTCGCGTTTTGCTGTTCAAATTTGCGAAAATAGGATATAATAATACTATCTCGGAATTTGTCTTTTGACAAGTGTGGGAATAAAAAGAAACATATCCTTTCTTTAAATACCTAAAATATTTAAGGGGGGGGTATTTTTTGGTACCTCCAGAAAGGGAAAACGAGAGGTAAGATAATGAGAAAATCATATCGTGATGATAATGGTGAAAAAATTTACCGTTACTCAATAAGGAAATATCATTTTGGGGCTGCTAGTGTTGCAGTGGCGGCTCTGATGTTCTTTGCGAATGGGGTGCAAGCGCAGGCCCCTGCAGTGTCTCCGGTAACAGCTAGTGATGTAGTTGCTGGACCTTCTGGAAATTCAGATGGGGATCCACAGGATTCAGATGAGGAGAATCCGGAGAAAACGGCAGTAGTTGAACAGCCAGTTGATCTCAAATCAGCAGGAGAATCTAGCGCTCCAGAAGCTAAAGCTGAAGAAGGAAGTCAAGAAGAATCAGAAGCTGAAGTTAAAAGTCCTCAGCCCGAGACTAAGATAGACGATAAAGAAGAAGCTCCTCAGGTGGCGAAGGAAAAAGATCAGGAAGTATCAGCGCCAGTAGCTGACACAAGTGCAGCCAAATCGACACAAAGCACCCTAGAAGCTTTGTTGGCAAATCTGACCCTAGACTCCATGAAGGCTCTCCACATAGAAGTCGAAGAAGGTCTCGCAAAGGCTAAGGCGGTCTTAGAGAATCCAAAAGCAACGCAAGCACAGGTTGATGAGCAAGTCAAACTCATGGAAGACCTGACTCGTCGGGTCAGGGAAGCTTTGTCACCTCAAGTTTCAACTCCTCCAGTCTTAGAAAAAGCAGGTCTGACAAACACTACGCTGGCTGCTCCAGAGGGGACTGTACTAACTCCAAAGGAAGCTGTTACAAAAGTCCTAGAGAAGAATCCTGTAGCATCAACTAATGGAGAAGTTAGGACTCCATCAACTAAACTTTCAAAGTCAGAAGTTAGTGATAATCAGAATAAAGAAAAATTAAAAGCGATTTCGAAAGATTTGTCTGCCTATTTGATACAGGCAAATGAAATCACACGTCCTGAGACTAAGAAACTTTTAGAAGGAGTAGAAGAAATTGTTAAATCAATTGAAGCTAGTGTATTACAACCTCAGTTAACACCAGCTGAAATTGAAGAACTCCTCAAAAAAGGAAAGCAAGCTGAGAAGAAACTTGCCTTAGCACTTACTCGTGAAAAATCAGGAAAACGTGATTTGCGAAATGGAAGTAGAATGGCGCGAGGTGCTGATTTTAGAGCTAATCCGACTGGCCCTGATACAAAAAGGGCGTATATTGTTCAAAACGAGGATGGTTCAGGGTTGCCTGCTGAGACTTATTTGTATGCGATGGAAAGAGGGATTAATTCGAATCCAGACTCTGATAATGTAGTTCCAGTAAGAGATGTTCTAGGCAGAGCAAAAATGTTAGTTAAAAACAATGGGAACGGTAAATATACATGGACTGTAACTTTTAATGGGAGTAATCAAGGGGGTACAAATGATTTTTATTGGTTTACTCTTCCTGAAGGTCATAAAATCACAAAATCTTTGGCGATTACAAGAATATATGGTGGACGTAATTTCTCAATAGGGGGGGATGATTTTAATAATGAATGGAGAAGCGATGGGAAGTTAAAAACTGTCATAGGAGAGGGAAAAAGAGCTGTCCACGGTTCTGCTAAAGGTCCATTTGACTTTAATACAAAATTCAACAGTCTTAGAGATGTAACGAATTCACTTATTAATCCAAAAGTAGTAGGTAATAGTCCTTATGATACTGAAGATCCTGCTAATTATAGTAATAAAGACAAGTATTACTACTTGGGAGAATTGTCTCATAAATTCATCCCGAAAGGAATCCCTGGAACAGCGGTGCCTAATGATGTTCGTGAAAAAGCAGCCAGAAACATAGAGGGCATGCATAAAAATACTGAACATTTGTATCACTTTACTTCAGATAATGGCACTATAACTATTACTTACGAAACTCAGACGGAAAAACCATACGCCCCTCTATACTATGCAGCTGGGATGAGAACAATAGAACATAACGTTGCAAAAATGTACTTCATGGCGAGAGGGTTACAAGAAAAGCCGAATGCTCCGACAGTTACACCTAATAATGAGGGGACAGTAACAGTA
Organism: Streptococcus sp. 1032; assembly: GCF_013277015.1. Lineage (NCBI taxonomy): Bacteria > Bacillati > Bacillota > Bacilli > Lactobacillales > Streptococcaceae > Streptococcus > Streptococcus sp. 1032. Next base: position 44,400 of record NZ_VMMD01000010.1, read on the forward strand.
ACTCCTTATTCTGGCCAAAATCAAAACGTGGATATGGTAGGAATCTCTTATAGGAATCAAGATAATGAAGAGAAAACGATAACCCTAACACGTAACCCTAAAGATGGAACGTGGACTAGTAGTGGGGATGGTAAGGATGGAATTCAAATCAATGGGAATTCATTCTCAGTAAAAGCAGGGTATGCTAAAGCTGGAACAGAAGTTAGTGCCATATCTTACTTTGGGAATAGTGATGCTAGTGATAGACATAAAGCGACTGTGCCAACAGACACACAACCTCCTGTAGTCCGTATAAATGGTGTTACATTGCCTGAAACTAGCCCGTCAGATGCTATCTATACAGTAACTCAAGGTGAGCTATTTGCACCAAATTTAGAAGCTTTCGATAATACAGGAAAGATTACTAAATTTGAAATCGGAGGAGGTTCTCTTCCAACAGGAGTTAGTTTGTCGAACAATGTATCATCTACAGCTAACTATACTGAAACTAGTCCATATCGCCCTACATTTACAGGAAATGTTCCTAATAATTTTACTCCTGGATCGTATACACGTACTATCACGGTGAATGATGGGAAAACAGGCGATAAAACCTATCATTTCAAATACAAAGTTCTTCCTAAGGCGCCAATGGTTACTACGGAAACAAAATACAATGGAACTTTAGTGTCGACTGACCGTAGCATTTCAGGAACGGGTCATCCAGGTGCGACGATTACAGTAACATTGCAGAATGGAACAACGGGAACAACAACTGTTGGGCCAAATGGTCAGTGGACTTATCGCTTAAAAGATTCCGAAATGTTGACGCAAAATGACAAACAAGATGCGACTACAAAATCTGAGAACCCAGTGAAGATTAAACAATCCTTGAATGAAGCGGAATCAGCTGAAACGAGAGTTGACGTCAAATTAGCTAGAGCAATCTCTATTAATACACCGGTTCAAGCAGGGCGTGATATTACCGTTAAGATCCCTCATGATGCTGGATTATTCTATGTACAGGTAAAAAGAGATAATCGAACGGTATACCAATATGATATAAAAAAAGTAGATGGAAATTGGAAACTAATAGGGACAGGAAATGCTCAACATACTGATTTAATAGTACAGGATGGTAATACCGTTTCTGAAAAAATATTGACCTTCCGTATTAAGGATAAAAAGAATAATATTCCGTTTACGCTTGCTGCAAATGATGATGTAACAATGAGGGTACATTATGATAATGATGCTGGAAATCCATCTGATCCGGCTAATGAAAATGGTGGGTGGGTTACTGCTGCCAAACCAACCAATATTAATCCAACCATCAATGTAAATGAACCAAATAGACATAATTACACAGCTGATGGTAGCCTGACAATAGCAGGATTGAAAGGTCTTGTGACAGCAACAGACCAAGAAGATGATGCAAACAAAACAGTAGGTCGTACTGCTAAAGAAAACTTGACTGTGACAGTTAAACAAGGAAATCAAAATATTGATTTATCTGGTAATAACTATCTTAAAAAAGGTACTTATACATTAACGTATGAAACAAGAGATGCGGCAGGTGTAAGTGTAACAAAAGAACATACCATTACAGTTTCATCACTTGCAGAATCAAAAGGAGCATCTATTATTTATCCAGCTGATGCAGCTAAAGTAGTTTATGGAAATAGTGGTGTTGAAAATGGTAACTTTAAACAAGCAACAAAACAAAGCTTTGCAGATAAGTTAAAAGAAGTGAATCGTAGCAATAACTCGCTTCCAACAATCAATGGCACAAGTGTCACATTCGCACCAGGTGCAACAGATGATAAGACAAAAGTTGTAGTAGCTAGATTCCCAGACGGTTCAACATTAGATATTCCACATGGTAAGGTAGCTAAACCAGAAGCACCGACTGTAACACCAAAAGGAGCATATGCGGCTTCATTAGACTCAACAGAACGTAGCATTTCAGGAACAGGTATTGCAGGAGCAACTGTTAAGATTACGTTACAAAATAATAAAGAAGTTACAACAACAGTAGGAACTGACGGGAATTGGAAGTATGACTTAAAGGCTGATGAAGTATTAACTCAAAATGTATTAACGGATAATACGAGTGGTTATAAGAGCAATCCTGTAGTCGTTAAACAAGAGTTTGACGGTGTAGCATCTGGCGAAACAAGAAAAAATGTTTTGATTGGATTCCCTACTTTAGAAAATAGTGTTGCTGCGGGTCGTGATATTAACTTTACGTTACCTAAAGATGTAGGGTTAGCTTATCTTCAACTGAATAATAATAGTAATGAAGAAATAGCAGTAAAAAAAGTAAACGGAACATGGCAAATCGATGGACGCTTTAAGGATAAATTAACCTTAGAAACAGATAATCAATCGAATCCTTCAATTACGAAATTCCATATTAGTGTTAAAGACCCTAAAACGGAATCAAATATTCCTTTCAGATTACAAGCTGGAGAAAATAAACTTCGCTTACGTATGCACAAAGCGGATGCTGCAGGAAATTCAGTTGGAAATTCTTCACAAATTTATGTAGGTGAAAATCAGACACGTGCTGATTGGGTACGTGCAAATGTAACCAATACAAAACCAACAATCACAAATAAAGTTGACAGTAAAGACACGTATGTAGCTAGTGACAAATTAACAAGAGCGAAACTTTTGGAATTAATGGTTGCCACAGATGTTGAGGATGATAATAATAAAACTGTAGGTCAAACGGCTAACCAAAAATTAACAGTGACTTCTATTACTAAAGACGGTAAAGCCTTCAATCTTAATGATACTGATTATCTGAAAAAAGGTAGCTATGTAGTAACGTACGGTACAAGTGATGCTGCTGGAACAGCTGCGGATTCTGTCACACGTACGATTGTAGTTAAGTCAATTGCAGATGTTACGACAATTAATTTAACTCAAAAAGAGCCTTTCAATGCGTCAGATGTTGCGGATAATGGTTTCACAGATGCTGTAAGAGGCAGATTTGTTGAAAAAATTAAACAACAAAATCAAAACTTGCCAACAACTGCTCGAGTAGAGAAAATGACGGATGCCGGTTTTGGAAACGTAGCTAAGATTACTTTTGAAGATGATTCTTACAAAGTTGTAACAGGAACAGAAATTGCAGTGCCAGTAGCGCCAACGTTTACAGGTTCGAGAGAATTTGGAAATGACTTAGGTTCGATAGAGAGAAGAATTGCAGGAACAGGTATTCCAGGAGCAACTGTCAAGATTGCGCTACAAAATAATAAAGAAGTAACAACGAGAGTAGGTGCAAACGGAAATTGGGAATATGAACTTCGAAATGATGAATTATTAACTCAAAATGAGAAACAAGATGCGAAGACAAAAGCGGCTAAAGGTGTTTCAATTAAACAAGAAATAAGTGGAATGACTTCGGCTTCAACGCTTGTTAAGGTTCGTTTAGGAGAAGCCAAATTTGAAGAAACTCCAGTTCAAGCAGGACGTGATATTGTTGTTCGTGTACCGCATGATGCTAGCCGTTTCTATGTCATCATTGCAAGTAAAGACGGAAGTAAGTATCAGTATGGAATTAACAAAACGGATAATGGATGGCAAGTAGAAGAACAACATCAACCTTCAGGAAGTAGCACATTTACAGCTACTGGAAAAACAACAACTGACTTTACGGAAGAAAGAAGTACAAATCCAGCTGAGAAAGTATTTAAATTACACATTAAAGATACTCATACAAAAAATGATATTCCGTTCACTATTCCTTCGTCTAATAATAGTGTAATTGCTCGTGTTCACTATGATAATGAGGCAAATAATCCTTCTGGTGATTATGCAAGAGCAACAGCAACGAATACCTTACCAACAATAGATAAAAAACCAGATACTAAAGAGGTTTATCATGCTGATGGGACTTTAACTTTAGCTGCATTGAAAAATCTTGTTACTGTAAGCGATGCAGAGGATACCCCAGCTCAAGGACAGCCAAAAACTGTTGGAGAAGGAACTTTAACTGTAAGTATTCAAAAAGATGGGGAAACTATAACGTTAGGAAATAATGACTATCTAAAAGAAGGAACTTATACAATTACGTATAGTGCTGTTGATGCTGCAGGAAATTACAATAATCAGGGAAATGTTCAGGCGGTTACAAAACAAATTACAGTAACGGTAAAATCTCTTAAAAATGTTTATGAAAGTGGGATTAAAAACACATCTGTTGTGTTGCAAAAAGACGATATTCAAAATGGTGAATTAACACAAGCTGCAAAACAAAAGTTAGTAACAGAATTACAAAAAGTCAATACTCAATTGCCAACCAATACAATAATAACAGTAAGTAAAGGAAATGATGTTAATAATACTGTTGAAGTGACCTACTCTGATGGTACAAAAACGCAAATGCCATTAAATAGATTGGCAACTATTAATAGACCAACAATTAATGGAACGTTGACAGATGCTGATCGCACGGTATCAGGTACAAGTTTACCGAATGCGACAGTAACACTTACTTTACAAAATGATAATAGCATTACTACTACAGCTAATAGCAATGGTGAGTGGAGTGTTAGTTTACAAAATGGACAATATCTTCGAAAAAATGACGCTTCGAACACAAAAACATTAAATGTAAAACAAACATTTAAAAATCTGGAGAGCGGAATAACATCTGCAAATATTGCAGAAGGAAGAACATTCGAAGGACTTTCGTTGAAGTATCTTGCAGGAAGTTCTGTAACAATTTCGCCTACAACTGCATTAGTATATAAAGAACAAAATAATAAAAAATCTTTACCGAATTACTTAACGGTTGAATGGAAAACTGCTCCAAACACAACAACAGTAGGTGATAGCACTGCAACATTAGTTGTGAAAGAAAAAAATGTTGATAATACAACTACGAAACTAACAGAAGTAACTGTACCTGTTACAGTATATCCAACAGCTGTGGCGAAACAAAGTTCATTCCCAACTGTATCAGAAAAAGATCATAATCCAACAGATGGTGTGAAACCTACAACTCCACTACCACAAGGAAAGGACGCAGCAAATTATATTCAATTTAAAAATGAAAATAATGGAAATATAAATAAACCTGATGATGTGACAGTTGGATGGGAAAGCAAGCCGGTTACTACTACTCCAAATCCTAATCAAACTGGACGTGTTAAAATTACATATACAATCACAAATGCTGACGGACAAGAGGTTAGCAATAGTGAGTATGTTGATGTAAAAGTCCCTGTTTTACACGTTACACCGATAAAGACAGAAGTAGTTGCGACGTTTGGAGGAAACTTTGAAAGTACATCTAACAATTCTTCTACATATTATAATCATAATGGTAATGATAGTTGGACTTCTTCAGTTTGGAAATCTTCATCTAATAACTACTATTCAGAGTATGCAACATATACTAGAAGCGCTGATAAACAAAAAGCAAATTACCTAGGAAAAGTTAAAGATAGAATCCGAGCTTATGTTTCGGATACAAAATCTCAGAATTGGAATCTGTATGAGGAATTTGATGTAACGTTTACTGTTAAACCAATAACGCCGACAGTAGAAGGTGCTACAACCAGTGCAACAAGCTTGACAGTAAACAACGTGAATAGTGGAACAACTGTAGAGCTTTACGATGTAACTGACACCACTAAAGATCCTGTTAAGATTGGTGAAAAAGTAGTGGCTAAAGAAGGCAACTACGATAAGAAAGATAATATTTCAGTTCCGTTAACTCAAGGTCAAACTCTTGCTGCAGGTAGAAAAATTATCGCCAAAGTTGTGTATACTTCCGGTAACGATAAAACAGAATCTGATGACAGTTCAGAAGTCGTTATTAAACATCCGAAACCAGCAGAGTTGACGTCAACGACGAAAATGAATGGTGAAACAGAAATCAATATACCGACTGATGCTGATGAAGTAATGTTTAGTATTTCGAAAGATAATGGATCTGCGACTAAAGTGGTAGCGAAAAAATCAGAAAATTGGTCATTATCGAATGGACTTATATCAAAATCTCCAGATAACACATGGAAATTTGGCTCTCATGAAGATGGAACATACACAATAACAGCGGTAGCTACAGCTGGAAATGGTGAAACGAAGAGTGATGAAACTACAACAGTAATCACATCAAACTCACATAAAGTTACAAAAGTAGACATCGTTAAGAAACCAACAGACACCTTGAGTGGCGAAGACCTTCATACGAATACGGGAGTTGTCGGAATCACAGTAGGAAGTGAAGAGAAAGACTATGCGTCATCGAACATTCACTCAGTGACTTCAAAAGAAGCATTACCAGCCTTAACAGCAGGAAGCACCAAAGATATTCCAGTCACGATTACTTACACTGACGGAAGTAGCGAAGACACGACTGTTAAGTTGAAAGTAACCAAAGCTGCGCCAACCGCACCAACGGTAGGACAATGGCAAAACG
>NZ_VMMD01000011.1:0-30764 GCF_013277015.1 Streptococcus sp. 1032
CTTAGTTTGGGAATTTACCTTTTTTCAAGTACAGTTTTTCAAATTATAGTAAAAAGAGCCAGAATTGTACTGACTCTTCTATTGTTCATTAAACTTAGAAGCACGTTCTTCTCCCCACCAATAGGGCATTAGTTCTGCGACTTTCACTATCTTTCTTCTATCGTAGTCCATCATGAATTCTGCATCTTTATTTTCAGCGTTCAACTCTAAAAGGAATTCTCTGCACGCTCCACAAGGCATGGCTGAACTTCCACCATAAGGTGGTTTGTCTCGAAAGGCTAATACTTTTTTAACCTTAGTTTGTCCTGAAAATTGGTACATATTGAAGAGAGCTGCCCGCTCTGCGCAGAGATGGAAAACACCACAGGTTCCCTCCATACAGAATCCTGTAAATATTTGTCCATCTTCTGCTTCTACTGCAGCTACAACATGATTGGCATAAACAAAGTCTGATACTTCATGTGGATTGTATAGCTTCTGTGCTTCTTCGTACATCTTTTCCCAGATGTCCATTATTGTACCTTTCTTACTTAGAGATTTCTTTTAGCATGTTTTCGATATGCTGGATTGATTTTTCACGACCTAACAAGAAGATAGTATCTGGCAATTCTGGTCCATGCATTTCACCTGAAACAGCGATACGAATAGGCATGAAAAGATTTTTCCCTTTAATACCTGTTTCTTTTTGGACTGCTTTAATTTGTGGGAAGATATTCTCTGCCACAAATTCATCATCTGTCATCGCTTCAAGTTTTGCTTTGAAGGCTTCAAGAACTGTTGGAACTGTTTCGCCCGCCATGACTTCGCGCTCTGCTTCTGTCAATTCTGGGAAATCTGAGAAGAAAAGATCTGTCAATGGAATAATTTCATCTACTGATTTCATTTGTGGTTTATAGAGCTCAACTAGTTTTTCAGCCTTATCAGTCAACCGGCCTGCTTCCTCTAAGAATGGTTTTGCCATTTCAAAGATAGTTTCTAGGTCTGCATTCTTGATATAATCATTGCTCATCCAGTCTAGTTTTTTCTGGTCAAAGGCTGCTGGAGACTTGCTCAGACGGTTTTCATCGAAAAGTTTAATGAGTTCTTCACGAGAGAAAATCTCATCTTCGCCACCTGGGTTCCAACCAAGAAGAGCAATAAAGTTAAAGACTGCTTCTGGTAAATAGCCTTTTTTACGGTAGTCTTCAATAAACTGAAGGGTGTTGGTGTCACGTTTAGACAATTTTTTCCCAGTTTCAGAGTTGATAATCAAAGTCATGTGACCAAACTCTGGAGCTTCCCAACCAAGTGCTTCATAAACCATGAGCTGTTTTGGTGTATTAGCAATGTGGTCGTCTCCACGGATTACGTGAGAAATTTGCATATCATGGTCATCGATGACAACGGCAAAGTTGTAAGTTGGGTAACCGTCTTTCTTTTGAATAACCCAGTCACCACCGATATTGCCACCTTCAAATTCGATATCGCCTTTGACCATATCATGCCACTTGTAGATACCTGACTCATTGACAGCCAGACGAACAGTTGGGATGATCCCTGCTGCTTCACGTTCTGAGATGTAAGCTACTTTTTCTTCTTCACTCATACCAAGGTATTCGTTGATGTAGCGAGGTGTTTCACCAGCTGCTTCTTGGCGTTCGCGTTCAGCTGCCAACTCTTCTTCTGTAACGTAAGATTTGTAAGCTTTTCCTTCAGCTAACAGTTGATCGATGTATTTTTGATACAAGTCCAAACGTTCAGACTGGCGGTAATTTTCATGTGTTTCTGGACTTTCATCCCAATCCATGCCTAACCAACGAAGGTTTTCAAGCTGTGAACGTTCACCATCCTCGACATGACGTTTACGGTCAGTATCTTCGATACGAATGATAAAAGTTCCACCGTGATGACGGGCGTAAAGGTAGTTGAATAATGCTGTACGGGCATTTCCGATGTGTAGTAGTCCTGTTGGACTTGGTGCGTAACGTACGCGGATATCTTTTGACATAGTTTCTCCTATAAAGTCTCTAGGCGTCTGCCTTTTTGCTCTCTATATTATATCACAAGTCTTGGCTGAGTCCAATTTCTATGGATAAAGAGAGTAAAAAGAGTGGACAAACCACTCTTTTCTTCTATTATAGACGTGCGTTAAGTTCTTTGCTCAATTCTTCAAATCCTGGTTTTCCAAGAAGGGCAAACATGTTACGTTTGTAAGCTTCAACACCTGGTTGGTCAAATGGGTTGATAGCATTCAAGTAACCTGAAAGAGCGATAGCCAATTCGAAGAAGTAGATTGTATAACCAAGAGTGAAAGCGTCTTGCTCTGGAAGAGTCACGTACATGTTTGGTACATCACCGTCTGTGTGGGCAAGAAGAACACCGTCAGTTGCTTTTTTGTTTACAAAGTCAACGTCTTTTCCTTGAAGGTAACCAAGTCCATCAAGGTCTTCTTCCAAGCTAGGGATAATCACGTTTTTACGAGGTTTGTCAACACGGACAACTGTTTCAAACATGATACGAGTTCCTTCTTGGATAAATTGACCAAGTGAGTGCAAGTCAGTTGAGAAGTTGGCTGAAGTTGGATAGATACCTTTTTGGTCTTTTCCTTCTGATTCACCAGCCAATTGTTTCCACCACTCTGAGAAGTATTGAAGTGATGGCTCGTAGTTTACCAAGATTTCAGTTGCATAGCCTTTACGGTAAAGGATGTTACGAACTGCTGCGTATTGGTAAGCTTCGTTTTCAGAGATTTTATCTGAAGTGTAGTCTTTGCGAGCTGCATTCGCACCTTCCATAAGGGCTTTGATGTCAGCTCCTGATGCTGCGATTGGAAGCAAACCAACGGCTGTCAATACTGAGAAGCGTCCACCGATGTCGTCTGGAACAACAAATGTTTCCCAGCCGTTAGCATCAGCTTCAACTTTAACAGCACCTTTTTGACGGTCAGTCGTTGCATAGATACGTTTGTTGGCTTCTTCTTGACCGTATTTCTTAACCAAGAGTTCTTTGAAGACACGGAAAGCGATAGCTGGTTCAGTTGTTGTACCTGATTTAGAAATCACGTTTACTGAGAAGTCTTTATCAGCTACGTACTCTACCAAGTCAGCAAGGTAAGTAGATGAGATTGAGTTTCCTGCGTAAAGGATTTGTGGAGCCTTGCGTTCTTCTTTTGTTTGCAAGTTTGCAAAGTGGTGGTTCAAGAAGTCGATTGCTGCTTTGGCACCAAGGTAAGATCCTCCGATACCAATTACAACCAAAACATCGCTGTCTGATTTGATTTGCTCAGCAGCTTTCAAGATGCGGTCAAATTCTTCACGGTCGTAGTTTTCAGGAAGATCCAACCATCCCAAGAAGTCGCTACCAGCACCAGTCCCTTTACGGATCAATTCATCTGCTGCTGTTACTTGTGATTGCATGTATTCCACTTCATGTGGTGCAACAAATTTGTCTAAAACTTTTGAATAATCAAATTTAATATGTGACATGTTATTCCTCCAATATTTCTTCTTTTCTATCATAACGCTTACCTTCGTTTTTTTCAAGTTTTTTTGTCGAATTTCTCCAATTTTTATCAGAATTCAAACGTTTGCGTAAAAATCCCACATCCCAAAAATTTTGAAAAAATAAAAGAAAGAACGACCAGATGTCCCAGTCGTTACAGTTCATTCAATAAATACTCAAATAATTCTAAATTACCATCTTCTTCATTAACCAGAAACTCTGGATGCCACTGCAAACCGATAATGCGGTGCTCATCGATAGACTCAATCGCTTCGATGGTCTGGTCTCTTGGATCAATAGCGGTTACACGGAAATTAGGTGCCAAATCTTTAATGCTTTGACGATGGACGGAATTGACCTGACTTTCTTTTCCAAATAGCTGGGCAACCACGCTTCCCTCCACTGTCTCAACAGAGTGAGATGTTCCGAAAGGTAGGCCTTGCCAGTGACCTTCGATTTCTTGATTGAGGGTTCCACCAAAGGCAACATTGACAAGTTGAACACCACGACAAATTGCCATAATTGGTTTATTCTGACGAAGCGCTTCTTTTAAGAGTGCCAATTCAAATTCATCACGCACTAGATTGTAATCATCGCTCTCAATGGTCTTTTTCTCTCCATAAAACTGAGGATGAACATTTTGGCCTCCTGTCAAAATGAGCTTGTCAATCATTTCCACATAATCGCGTACAACAGACTCATCACCAACAGGAATGACTAAAGGGAGACCGCCGACTTGACGAATGCTCTCTGCGAATCTACAAGATACAGATGAATGAATGTTTTTTCCTTCTGCGTCTACGGGACATAGATTTGCAGCAACTCCTACAACCGTTCTAGCCATGATGTCTCTCCTTTCGAATATTAACGATAGTCCTATCTTATCACTCAAAATGACTTTCGTCTAATATGTTTTTTTAAAGGTCGTGATAAAAATTTTTTATGGACAAGAAAAAGCTGCCCACATAGGACAACTTCTTCCTTATTCGAAGACAAATTGATTGTGATAGAGTTCTGAGTAAAATCCACCTAACTTCAAGAGTTCATGGTGATTACCACGTTCAATGACTTCTCCATCTTTAAGGACAATAATCTGATCTGCATTGAGAATGGTTTTCAAGCGGTGGGCAATAACGAAACTGGTTCTACCTGCTACAACCGCCTCCATGGCATGCTGAATCTTACTTTCAGTCACCGTATCTACGTTTGAAGTGGCTTCATCGAGAATGAGGACTTCTGGATCTGTCATCAGGGTTCGAGCGATAGAAATCAATTGTTTCTGTCCAGTCGAAAAGATGCTCTGCTCATCATCTATAAGAGTATCGTATTTGTCAGGTAAACTTTCGATATAGTCGTGAATATGGGTTGCTTTGGCTGCTGACTCAACCATTTCCCGACTGGCATCTGGCACACCGAAACGGATATTGTCTCGAATGGTTCCGCTAAACAAGACCGAATCTTGCAAGACAATTCCCACCTTGCTTCTGAGACTATCCAAATCATAGTCACGAATGTCTTTGCCATCAAAATAAATACCACCAGCATCAACATCATAAAAACGATTGATGAGGTTCATAATGGTCGTTTTCCCTGACCCAGTCGGACCAACAACTGCTGTCATCTGGCCTTTAGGGGCAGAAATGCTAACATCTTTCAAAATAGGTTTATCAGGCAAGTATGAAAAATCAATATGACTAATTTCAACACCTTCTTGCAACTGAGTGAAGATTGGAGCCTTTTCAGGTCGGATTTCTTCCTCTGCGTCAAACATTTCCTGAATCCGTTCAGCACCTGTAAAGGCCAACTGGAGACTTCCCCAACTAGCTGCAACTTGAATAATAGGCTGGTAGTATTGCTGAGAAAATTGGGCAAACATAACAATCAGACCTAGGGCTGTACTTGTTTCAATAGACTTATCATTCAAAAGTACAGCTGAACCAGCAAAGATAATGATGGCTGTGTTGACCAGACTCATCCCATTCATGACAGGGAAAAGAATTCCTGAAAACATTCTTCCTTTAAAGGTTGCCTTGCGCACGCGCTCATTTTGTTCAAGAAATCCTGCCATCATATCCTCTTGAATTCCTTGCACAATCACGGCTTTTTGGCCTGAGATACTCTCATCCATATAGGCGTTGAGTTTCCCTACCTCTTTTTGTTGGAGGTTGGTGTATTTGCGGGCCATTTTCACGATGAAAATCAACATAAGAAAGGCCACTGGTGTGCTGGCAATAGTGATGAGGGCCAGGGTCACATTTCTCGAAAACATGACAAGAATCAGACCAATGTATAAAACAATATTGCTCATGACCTGAACCAGACTTTCATTAAAGGCTTGGAGAATATTATCCAAATCACTGGTAAAACGAGACAGGATATCTCCATCTTGTCGGCGGTCAAAGAAAGAAACCGTCAAGCGAGCAAGCTTACCAAAGAGACCTTTACGCATCTCGTTGGTCGACTCTGCAATCACGCGCGTCATGAGACACATGTATATGACACTGGAGATAAATAGAACTAAAACCAGCAGACCAAGATTGACCATGATTCCTGATAGGCTTTGCCAAACAAGTTCTGGATTGCCATTTTGATAAGCTTGAACTAAATTAGCTAACTGCGTCACTGCTTGTCCAGAAAAGACTGGAAAGAGGGCTTGGGCAAGAGTCGCCAGAACAATCATCAGGATAACAACTACAAATGATAGCTTATAGACTTTAAAATAATTCCAAAAAAATTGAACTGTCTTCATTTTACTCCTCCTTTCCTTTCTGTGTTTCGTAGATTTCACGGTAAACGGCATTGTTGGCAACCAAGTCTGCATGCGTGCCTTGACCAATCAATCGTCCTTGATCTAGAACCAAGATCTTGTCTGCATGGACAACCGAGCTAATCTTTTGCGCGATGATAATGGTTGTTGTTCCCTTCAAGTCCTTATTCAAGGCTTCTTGAACCAGGCGCTCTGACTTGGCATCCAAGGCCGAGGTCGAATCGTCAAAAATCAGAATACGCGGATTGCTGACAATCCCACGCGCAATCGACATCCTTTGTTTTTGCCCACCAGAGAAGTTGGTTCCTCGTTCCTCAACTGGACTTTCAAAGGTTTTCTCCATACGATGAATGAATTCACTGGCTTGGGCAATATTGGCTGCACGCTCCATTTCAAATAGAGTAGCATCTCCTTTGCCCTGTCTCAAGTTATCTGCAATCGTTCCACTAAAGAGAATAGCACGTTGGAGAACGATAGAAACTGTTTTACGCAGGGTTCCTTCACTCACTTCTCGAATATCCCTGCCTCCGATTTTGATAGCCCCTTCCTGTGGGTCAAAAAGACGTGGAATCAATTGAGCCAAGGTTGATTTTCCTGCACCAGTCGCTCCAACGACACCAACCATCTGACCAGGTTCAATAGTAAAGCTCACATCTTTCAGCATCGGTTCCTTGTCCATTGGATAGGTAAAGGTCACATTTTCAAAACTAAGACTTCCGACTAACTCTTCATCTGGGACATCCTTGAAAGTCATGGCTGGCTCTGCGTCCAGAATTTCTCGAATACGACGCATGGAAATCATAGCACGACTGACAGAATTTCCTAAAAATCCAACCATAACAATGGTAAAGATAATCTGGCTTAGGTAATTGACAAAAGAAGCAATGGAGCCAACAACTGACGGATCCGACTGAACCATCCCTGCAACTAGCCAAATAGAGAGGAAAACCGCCCCGTAACCGACCAACATCATGAAAGGTTCCACTACTGAAAAGGCATAACCAATGTAAAGATTTTGACCGAGTAACTCGTCTGAAACCTCCGTAAACTTAGCAAATTGCTCTTTTTCTTGGACAAAGGACTTGACCACACGAACGCCACGCAGATTTTCCTTGGCAATGGCATTGATGCGCTCAAGAAGGGTTTGAAACTTGGCAAAACGAGGCCCCATCATTCCCATCATGACAGCAGTCAAACCAAAAATCAAGACTACCATGAGAACAATCACCCACCACAGAGAAGGTAAGGTTTGAACCGCCAGGATAAAGGAACCGATGAACAAGAGGGGAAGCCTGAAAAGAATTTGGAAGGTCATCATGACCACGTTCTGAATCTGGTTGATATCGTTGGTCATTCGAACGACTAGATTTCCCGCATTAAATTGTTCAATATTGGCATAAGAAAAGGTTTGGATTTTACAGAAGGCATCCTCCCGAAGGTCGGATGAAACTCCTTGGGCAATATAGGCTGCAAGGATAACATTGAGCCCACCAGCAACTAGACCGACCAAAGCCACACCAATCAACCAAGCCCCGATACTATAAATAGCTTCATATTTTCCAGCAAGGAGGGCGTCTAACACTTCCTGCAGGTAACGCGGTTGCAAAAGTGAACTGGCAACCATCAAGCCTGTCATCAGGAGCGAAGCCAAGGCCTGCCACTTGTAGGTTTTTATTTTCTGAATCAGCATACTTTCTCCTTAAAAAATAGACAAAAGGGAGCGACAATGCGTCAGCTCCTTTTCATTCTGTTTGTGTGATGTTATTCTAGCAAAAAAGTGGGTGATTGTCAAAGAAGTCTCCTTGATACAGCTAGACTAACTAGTGAGTCTTGGTTTTATAGTTTCTGTTTTAACTCAACTAAGACATTCATAGCCTGCATAGGTGTCATATTGTAAACATCCAGTTTAGCTAATTCTTCTAGGATAGGATGTTCTTCAGTCGTATCAAAGAGTGAAATCTGTTCTGTGACAGCACTTGTTTGCCTCACGGGAGCAGGACTTTCTGTCCCTTGATTCTCTAACTGAGTCAAAATCTTATCCGCCCTTGCTAAAAGGTCTGCCGGCAAGCCAGCAATCTTGGCAACATGGATACCGTAGGATTTATCAGCTGGCCCTGGTTCAATCTTGTGAAGGAAGGTAACCTGCCCATCCTGTTCCAAAGTTGCCACGTGGACATTGACTAAGTGTTCCAAGCTAGACTCCAGACTAGTCAACTCATGGTAGTGGGTCGCAAAGAGGGTCTTGGCTCCGATATGTTCATGAATGTATTCGATGATGGACTGAGCAAGAGCCATACCATCATAAGTTGCAGTTCCCCGTCCCAATTCATCAAAAAGAATCAAGGAATTTTTGGTCGCATGCGAAATGGCATTATTGGCCTCCATCATCTCCACCATGAAGGTTGATTGACCTGAAACCAAGTCATCTGCTGCTCCGATACGGGTAAAAATCGCATCAAAAATCGGTAAATGGGCGCTTTCAGCAGGAACATAGGAACCCAGCTGGGCCATAACCGCCGTCATGGCTAACTGACGCATATAGGTTGACTTCCCGCTCATGTTGGGCCCTGTAATCAGTTGAATACTGGTATCTTCTGCCATCTGAATCGTATTGGGAATATAGGTCTGAGCCCCCATAACCTTTTCAACGACAGCATGGCGCCCTTTCTGGATATCAATTCGCGAATCATCTCCGAATTCAGGTCGAATCAAATGCTGGGTTTCAGCTACAACCGCCAGACTTTGCAAGACATCAACTGTCGCAATTCCTTGAGCTAAAGCCTGCAAACGCTGGATATACTTGCTGACCTCTTCACGAATACGCATAAAAATTTCGTATTCGAGATTGGCTGACTTCTCACGCGCCTCCAGCATATCTCCCTCGATACGCGCTAATTCTTCGGTTCCAAAGCGTTCTGAGTTTTTCAGCGTCGCCTTGCGGAAAAAGTGAGCAGGCACATTTCCCAGTTGCGAATTGGTCACATGGAAATAGTAGCCATCCTTTTTATTGTAGTCAATCTTGAGCGTACTGATACCAGAGTTTTCTCGCTCCTTAGCCTCAATCTCAGCAATCCAACCAGTCCCTTCTCTGAGAACGCGACGGTACTTGTCTAAGGTCTCATCAAATCCAGTTCGGATAATTCCCCCATCTGTAATCACATGAGGAGCTTCAGGAGCAATCGCTGCGCTAATCAAACTCTCCAACTCAGGGATTCCATCCAGTTGTTCGATGAGATAAGCTAAAGCAGGTTGCTCCATCCCTTCTAAAATCGCACGAATCCGTGGCACACTGGACAAGGTAGTCGCCAGCTGCAAGAGATCCTTGGGATTGGTCTTGCCAAAAGAAACACGACTAGCCAAGCGTTCGATATCATAAACACCCTTGAGACTGTCTGTCAAATCACTGCGCTCAAAAAAGTGATCAAGAAAGACCTGCACCACTTCTTGACGTTGGACGATTCGTTCCTTATCAATCAAGGGGCGATGAATCCAAGAACGCAAGAGACGCATACCCATAGCCGTCTTGGTTTCATCCAAAAGCCAGAAAAGACTGCCTTGCTTCTTGCCTGAACGAGCATTCTCAACCAAATCCAGACTAGCCTTGGTCGCATAATCCATCTGCAAAAAATCTTTGATTTCATAGCGGATAACAGGCTTGAGGTGGTTCAATTCCCTCATCTGAGTCCGATGAACATACTGGAGCAATTTACTAGATGCCGCTTGCTCCACAGCTGCCAATCGTGAATCCAGCAAATGAAGGTCTTCAAAGCCTTCTTTTTCATAGGAAAGTACCAGATTCATCTGACGACTAAGGATTTGTTCATCTTCCTCAGACAAGTCATAGCCCAGCACCACTTCTCGCGCCTTGAGATTACGGATTTCCCCACAAACCAGTGTGAAATCCAAAAGACCTGTCACATAAAAGTCACCCGTCACCAGGTCCATATAAGCTAAGCCAAATTGATTGCCATCTCGATCTATGGCAACCAAGAAGTTGTTCTGACTATCCGGCTTACTGCTATCGACCACTGTCCCTGGCGTAATGACTTGAACAACCTCTCGTTTCACAACCCCAACTGCTTGTTTAGGATCTTCCATCTGTTCTGCGATAGCCACCTTATAACCCTGCTCAATCAAGACATCGATATACTGTTGGGCAGAATGATAGGGAACACCCGCCATAGGAATCGGATTGTCGGCATTCTTGTTGCGACTCGTTAAGGAAATTTCCAGAATCTGCGCAGCATTGACCGCATCCTCATAAAATAATTCATAAAAATCACCCATCCGAAAGAGCAAAAAAGCATCTGGATATTGCTTTTTAATATCCACATACTGTTGCATGCCGGGTGATAGCTTTTCTGTCGCCATTTTCCGTCTCTCCTTGTCAAAAATAAGTCTTGAGAGCAACTCCCAAGACCTTACTTATCTTTCATCAAATCTAGCAAACGATCTTCCATGAGTTTGGCAACGTGCTGGTCTCGACAAATAACCAATAAGGTATTGGCACCAGCAACTGTTCCTAAAATCCATTCATCCTTGTTTGCATCTACAATATTTGCCAAAACAGAGGCTTCGCCCAATTTGGTATGAAGCACCAAGGTAAACTCTGCTCTTGCAACACCTTCTAAATGATGAGACAAAAATTCCACCAAATCAATCTTTTCTGTCTCATTTGCTAGTACATAATACACCATATCATTTTTCTTGACCTTGGTCAAGCCGATTTCGCGCAAATCACGAGACAGGGTTGTCTGCGTCACAAAAACATTGTGCGCCTCCAACCGATCTTGAATTTCTTTTTGTGTACTTAATTTCTCCTCAGTAATCATTTTTTTTATTAACTGATGACGATCTCTTTTTCTCATAAAATCCTCTTATGTGAATATTTATAACTATTTTTATAACTATATTATACCAAAAAAATAGGAGATTTCAAAAATTTTTTCTTCTTTCTTTAAAATTGTGATAAAATAGTAGAAAAGTCCAAAAAGGAGCTCTTAATGAATACAAAAGAATTGATTGCTAGCGAGTTGGCTAGCGTCATTGATAGCCTGGACCAAGAGGCTATTTTAAATTTACTGGAAACCCCTAAAAACTCAGAAATGGGAGACATTGCTTTCCCTGCTTTTTCTCTTGCAAAAGTCGAACGTAAAGCACCTCAAATGATTGCGGCTGAACTGGCTGAAAAAATTAACAGCCAAGCCTTTGAAAAAGTTGTCGCAACAGGACCTTACGTTAACTTTTTCCTTGATAAATCTGCCATTTCTGCTCAAGTATTGCAAGCTGTTATCACTGAAAAAGAACACTATGCTGACCAAAACATTGGTAAACAAGAAAATGTTGTTATCGATATGTCTAGTCCCAATATCGCTAAACCATTTTCTATTGGTCACCTGCGCTCAACTGTCATCGGAGATAGCTTATCACATATTTTCCAAAAAATCGGTTATCAAACGGTCAAGATCAACCATTTGGGAGACTGGGGTAAACAGTTTGGAATGCTGATTGTAGCCTACAAAAAATGGGGCGACGAAGAAGCTGTAAAAGCTCATCCAATTGATGAACTTCTTAAACTCTATGTCCGCATCAATGCTGAGGCTGAAAATGACCCTAGCTTGGATGAAGAAGCACGCGAATGGTTCCGTAAACTTGAAAATGGAGACGAGGAAGCTCTCGCACTTTGGCAATGGTTCCGTGATGAAAGTTTGGTAGAATTTAACCGTCTTTACAATGAATTGCAAGTCGAATTTGACAGCTACAATGGGGAAGCCTTCTACAACGATAAGATGGATGCTGTTGTAGACATTCTTTCTGAAAAAGGCCTTCTTGTTGAATCAGAGGGTGCCCAAGTTGTCAACCTTGAGAAATACGGAATTGAACATCCAGCCCTTATCAAGAAATCTGATGGTGCAACTCTCTATATCACTCGTGACTTGGCTGCAGCTCTTTACCGTAAAAACGAATACCAATTTGCCAAATCTATCTACGTAGTTGGTCAAGAACAATCTGCCCACTTTAAACAGCTCAAAGCTGTCTTGCAAGAAATGGGCTACGACTGGAGTGACGACATTACTCACGTTCCTTTTGGTTTGGTTACCAAAGAAGGGAAAAAACTCTCTACTCGTAAAGGGAATGTCATCTTGCTAGAGCCTACAGTTGCAGAGGCCGTTAGTCGTGCCAAAACCCAAATCGAAGCTAAAAATCCTGAACTTGAAAATAAAGACCAAGTAGCGCATGCTGTTGGGGTTGGAGCCATTAAATTCTATGACCTCAAAACCGACCGTACAAATGGATACGACTTCGACCTAGAAGCTATGGTATCCTTCGAGGGTGAAACTGGGCCTTACGTTCAATATGCCTACGCTCGTATCCAATCGATCTTACGTAAAGCGGATTTCAAACCAGAAACAGCTGGCAACTATAGCTTGAATGATACTGAAAGCTGGGAAATCATCAAACTCATCCAAGACTTCCCACGTATTATCAACCGTGCGGCGGATAACTTTGAACCTTCTATCATTGCTAAATTTGCAATTAGCCTGGCTCAAGCCTTCAACAAATATTATGCACATACACGTATCTTGGATGAAAGCCCAGAACGCGACAGCCGTCTAGCCCTTAGCTACGCAACCGCAGTCGTTCTCAAAGAAGCCCTTCGCTTGCTTGGAGTAGAAGCACCAGAGAAGATGTAAATCGTTACAAGAGACTGGAACTAAAGTTCCTAGTCTCTTGACGGCAATCGCTATATGGCGAATTGCCTAAACGCTTCACTAATTCACCTAACCAAATAATATCGATTTGGTTAGGCTCATGTCGTAATCTTTTAATCACTTTATTGTAAAGTAGTCTAAGTAACTAAGACCAAATCCTATGCGGACTTTGGCTAGGCGCTTCACTAGTTTTAGGACATAAATATGATCGATTTATGTCCTAAAACGTCGTAATCTTAAAGTTATTGGAACTAAAGTTCCTAATTGTTGGACGCTAGCCGCTTAGATGCGGACTAGCTAACTGCTTCACTAGTCATAATCAGAGACACTTGTCTAAACACTTCACTAATTCACCTAACCAAATAATATCGATTTGGTTAGGCTCATGTCGTAATCTTTTAATCACTTGATTGCAAAGTAATCTAAGTAACTTACACTAAAGCCTATACGGATTTTGGTTTAGAGGCCTATCAAAAATCTTATCAAGTTTTGTTGGCTTGTTCTGCTATTTTAGATCCACTAAATCGATTTATTCACTATTACTTCTTTATCATACAGGGAGATATTCTATGAGCCAATATGCTTATATCCTCGTTGTAATTAGCTTGGTGTTCCTTTTTCTGCTCAATAAGTACGAAAAGGAGAGACTGCAAAGGCTCTACCAAGAACAACTTTTGAAGGATGAAACATTCAGGGCTGACATCAAGGAGAAAATTCACACGACTGAAAATATCAATGATGTCATTGCTTACATCAATAAAACTTATCATCTGGGAATGTTGCTATCAAAAGACATTACAGATCAATTGAAATAAACCTAGCTATTCTTTAAGAAATATGAAAACCGAGACTATGAGTTTAATACTGAGTCTCGGTTTTTAGTATGTTCAATTGAAACAAGTGTTGAAAACTTGTTGTAGCAATTCTAATATAGGGATGGATAGACTTTCAAAAATATCATTTACAAATATTTTTAAAGAAATTAAACTCTCTATATTTACTATTCTTATAGACTGTTAAATCAACATCCTCTACAACTTCTTTCACATCTATATTGACATCATAGGGCAAAGAAAGAAAATCTAAATTATAAAATTCTGTACTCATCTCTTTTAAAATAAGAAGGTCTAACAAGTAGTCCTCCACTCTGATTTCAACTTGAATTGTCTTAGACATGAAATTTTTTAGAATCATAAAGTCCTTTACTTGCTTTCTTTTAGGACTGATATACTCAAATCTTTTTCGTTCAAAAATAATTTTCTCCAAATGTTACACCATTTCAATAATATCATTTTCTAAATAACTGCAGAAGCAATTCTTCTTTTTAATGCAGGCTTCATTAAAATTTCCCTTGTTTAATTCTCCCAAAACATTTTGAAATAGTGCAAATAAAAGCTCCTAGTAAAAATTCCTGTAGGAAAAATCCAAAATAAGTTCCTAACTGTAAATTTCTATTGAATGTAAATACGGAAGTTTCAGATTGAATCGTATTTTGTTCTATAAGCGTCATAGGAGTAACCCTGAAAATTCCAAACATCATTAAGGCATAGATCATTCCAAAAATAATTAATAGCACCCAGCTATGCTTACTCCTAGAAGAAATACTTCCCGATAACAAAGCTAATACTATTGACGGTATAATTTGTACAAACAGCATAAATTGAAAAAGATTAAAATTATCTAGTGTAAAAAAACATATTGTAAATTCCACAATTAGTAATAGAGAAAATACTCTATCTATTTTTGTAAATTTCATTCTACCTCCTTTAAATTCACATCCATCATTACCTTAGACCCTCAATAACATTTTTATTTGCTGCAACCATTGCAGGCATAATACTAAATACAATTCCAAATACGCCCGTTGTGAATAGAGTAATCAAAATATGATCCAGAGTTAATGTCGTAACAAAACCACTCATGTTCATTAAAACAACAAATAATGTCGCTACTCCAATACCAGTTATAGCTCCCAGAAGCGATAAAAGAATCCCCTCCATCATATATGATTGATAAATATCAGATTTTTTAGCTCCCAAAGCTCGACGAATGGCTATCTCCTTACTACGTTCGCTAACAGAAGACAACATAGCATTCATAACCCCAAAACCAGCTACAAAAATTGAAATACTTGATAAAAGTGCAATGAAATTTAATATTGTAGTAGCTTGGGCCTTTGTTTCCTCATATACCCTTCTATTATCTATATATCCATAAGTTCCTTCCTTGCGGAATATTCCATAAGTATCTAAAGCAGATAAAGCCTTATTAATATTCTCCAACTGATTAGTTTCTACTACTAACTCATCAAAATATTCCCTTCCTCCTAAAAGTAACTCTTTGATTTCATTGGTAACCAATAAAGAAGGTAATCTTTCATTAACAGCTGATCCATAATATATTGCCTGAATTGGATATTCTTTTCCAGATATATTGATAGTCTCTCCTAAAAAAGTTTCAATATTTTCCTTTCTAGTCAATGACATGAGAGCCTTATCGCTAATAGCGACACCTCCATCTAGTTCCTCTAATGCTCTTCCTTTTAATAAAGCAGGCACAACTAAACCATTCTTATTCAAATCGCCCAATGTTCGAAAACTAAGATTCTGCTTAGAATCATTAAAATACGTTTCAGCATACAAGGCATAAGAGCTGGAAGAAAGTCTTGCATGTTTTCCAATAGTTTGCTCAACCAATTGTTTATCTTCCTGTGTAAACCCTCTAATATCCAACATATTCTGAGGAGTATAAGTCATTGTTGCTGTGTCTTCTTCTATCTTTAAATCATTACCTAATGTAGAAGTTGTATAGGAAGAACTTGATAGTATTACTAATAAAACAAATGTTGCCACTGTGATGGCTAAGGATGTCAGAATACTTTGTCTTTTATTCCTCTTTAACAGTTTTAGAGTATCTATTAACAGCTTTTTAAACTTCATGTAATCCTTCTCCTTCAGATGTTAGATACCCATTTTTCATTCGATACCTTGTTCTACAATGACTGGCAACAAACTCATCGTGAGTTACTACAATAATTGTCGTTCCAGAATGATTCAAATTTTGTAGAATTTGCAATATCTCATTCCTATTTTTCTCATCTAATGCACCTGTAGGTTCATCTGCTATAAGAAATCTAGGTTTATGAGCAAGAGCTCTAATTAAAGCAACTCGTTGCTTCTGTCCGCCTGATAAATGACTTGGGTACTCATTCATCTTATCTATAAGTCCTAAGTCTTGTAATAAACTATCAATGTATTCTATATCTGGCTGTTGGTCAGAATATAGGAATGATAATAAAATATTTTCTTTAACAGTATATTCATCAATAAGATGAAATTGTTGAAAAACAAATCCAATATCACGATTACGGTAATTTGCTTGTTGATTTTCATTTAACTTCTCAATACTTTTTCCGTCTAATATATATTCTCCTTCAAATTCAGAATCAATCAGTCCCAAAATATTGATAAATGTCGATTTGCCCGAACCTGATGGTCCCATTATCGATACAAATTCTCCTTCAACTACCTTAAAATTTATTTCTCTTAAGACATTATTTTTTAGCGTCCCTTGTCCGTAACTTTTACTAATATTTTTTAGTTCTAACATAGACCTTCCCATTCTATCTTTATTATTTATAAATCCAAAAAATGGCAACAACTAGCACTAACATATGTTCTCTCCTTATTTTTTCTACAGGATTATTATACTTCTATGTTACACATTCTCCAAGGTCATAAATGTCACTAATTTCAACAACTTATCTACTAATAAGTACTCAATTAGTATAAAAAGGAACTCGATACGAACTCAATCTAAGGGAAAAACATAATAACTCTTTAAATGATAAAACGCATAATATCAAGTTTTTAAACACCTGATATCATGCGTTTTTATGATTTCGAAAACTTTCTCTCGATCTTTTTAACTAGTGACATTTTTGTCACTTTTTTATTTTCTAATGTTTATTTTTAAAAAAATCCTGGAGGTCATGTTGCCATTGTTTTTCTAGCTGTTCTATCAAATGACGATTATCAATCATTCTAGCAAATATTTTTGCTTCTTGAAAATAATTTTCAACTACTGGATAATCTTTTTTTACAAATAATGCATAGCGCCACTCCCATAGTCGAATAATTGGTTTTTTCTGATAGTCGTATGATTTTGAGGTAATTTCATTTAATTTATAAAGAATATCTTCAAATTGACTGTAATTAGCAATTTTTTCAAATATTCCTAACAACAAAAGTAATGAATCTCTGATTAGAAATGAATATTCAATATCAAACATCTCAACTTGTTGTAAAATTTTATCAGCTATTACTAAGAAGGTATTCACTTCAATCTCATCTATTATTGTATCTTGGTGTACTAATCTTACCAAAAATAGCTTTATGATTAAAATATCGTTAACTTCATATTTTGATTTCAACAAAATGTGATCGAAATACTCTTGTAAAATCATTCCTAAATTGCTATCATCATTCCACCAACCAAAGTCATCATATGCTTGTAAAACATCTATGATAAATCTTTCTTCCTCAGGTAGCCTATCATAATACTCTTCAAAAATATTATCAAAAACACTCTCTTTCTTTTGGGCGATAGTTTCATCTTCGTATGTAGGAGTCCTCATCAAGAAATACTTCAATTCTAGGTATTCCTTATCCAACTCTATATAACTTGGCATCAACTTGTAATCTTCAACCCCCAAACGTTCAGCGATATATTTTAACTTTGTTAGTGTTGGTCTGGATTCTCCATTTTCAATTCTAATTAATTGGCGGATACTTAATTCAGACTCATCACCACAAAATTCTGAACGACTGATTTTTTTAGCCAAACGTAATCTTTTAATTTTTTCGCCAAACTCTCGCAACCTACAAGAACCTCCTGAGTTGTTTACCTCTATTATAGCATATATTGAATCAAACTATCTATCAGATTTCTTCTCACTTTAACTAAAGACTAAGAGTTTATCCCTTCGTCTCGGTTTTTGTGTATTTTTGAAGTCACAAAGCCACCATACCCCAGCAATGCAAGTGCAAAATCCCCTAGAATATGATAGAATAAGAGAAAGAACTCTATCAAGGAGGAAATCATGGAAAAACAAACCATCGCCGTCTTGGGGCCTGGTTCTTGGGGAACTGCCCTTTCACAAGTCTTAAATGACAATGGACACGAGGTACGTATTTGGGGAAATCTTCCCGAGCAAATCAATGAAATTAATACACACCATACTAATAAGCACTACTTTAAAGATGTCGTCCTAGATGAAAATATCATTGCCTACACTGACTTAGCAGAAACATTGAAAGATGTGGATGCGATTTTGTTTGTTGTCCCAACAAAAGTGACACGACTTGTTGCCCAACAAGTTGCACAAACCTTAGACCATAAGGCTATCATCATGCACGCATCAAAGGGATTAGAACCCGATAGCCATAAACGATTATCAACCATTCTTGAAGAAGAAATTCCTGAACATCTCCGTAGTGATATTGTCGTTGTTTCAGGGCCTAGTCATGCAGAAGAGACCATTGTGCGTGACCTGACTTTAATCACTGCTGCTTCTAAAGATTTACAAACAGCTCAATACGTTCAAGAGCTCTTTAGTAATCACTACTTCCGACTTTATACCAATACGGATGTTATCGGGGTCGAAACCGCTGGTGCTCTTAAAAACATTATCGCTGTTGGCGCCGGAGCTTTACATGGTCTGGGATTTGGTGACAATGCCAAGGCAGCCATCATCGCTCGAGGATTGGCAGAAATTACCCGCCTAGGGGTAGCACTCGGGGCCAGTCCATTGACCTATAGTGGCTTATCTGGCGTGGGAGATTTGATCGTAACAGGAACCTCCAGCCACTCTCGTAACTGGAGAGCTGGAGATGCCCTTGGTCGTGGAGAATCTTTAGCTGATATCGAAGCCAATATGGGCATGGTGATTGAAGGAATTTCAACGACTCGAGCAGCCTACGAACTAGCGCAAGAACTTGGAGTCTATATGCCCATTACACAGGCCATTTACCAAGTTATCTACCAAGGAACCAATATTAAAGATGCCATTTACGACATCATGAACAATGAATTTAAAGCAGAAAATGAGTGGTCTTAACCCTCTAGAGAAAGGATTCTTATGGCACTGAAAGTGAAAAAAGCAGTCATTCCTGCCGCTGGACTAGGAACTCGATTTTTACCAGCAACCAAGGCTCTTGCCAAAGAAATGTTGCCAATTGTAGACAAACCAACTATCCAGTTTATCGTGGAAGAAGCTCTCAAATCAGGTATTGAAGATATTCTGGTTGTCACTGGTAAGTCAAAACGTTCTATTGAGGACCACTTTGATTCAAATTTTGAGCTTGAGTACAACCTCAAAGAAAAAGGTAAAACAGATCTGTTAAAATTGGTAGATGAAGCAACTGGTATGCGCCTCCATTTCATCCGCCAAACTCACCCTCGTGGTCTTGGAGATGCTGTCTTACAAGCCAAAGCTTTTGTGGGGAATGAGCCCTTCGTTGTTATGCTGGGTGATGATCTTATGGACATCACAGATGAGAATGCCGTTCCTTTGACAAAACAATTGATGAATGATTACGAAAAGACGCACGCATCAACCATTGCTGTCATGCCCGTACCACACGAAGACGTTTCATTATATGGAGTCATTGCTCCTCAAGGTGAAGGAATCAATGGTCTCTATAGTGTTGAAACTTTCGTTGAAAAACCAGCTCCCGAAGATGCTCCAAGTGATTTAGCGATTATCGGTCGCTATCTTCTCACACCAGAAATTTTTGAAATTCTCGAAAAGCAAGCTCCAGGCGCTGGAAATGAAATCCAGCTTACCGACGCTATTGATACCCTTAATAAAACACAACGTGTTTTCGCCCGTGAATTTACAGGAGCTCGTTACGACGTTGGGGATAAGTTTGGCTTTATGAAAACATCTATTGACTACGCCCTCAAACATCCACAAGTCAAAGATGACTTGAAAGATTACCTCATCCAACTTGGAAAAGAATTAGCTGAAAAAGAATAACATAAAAAGATAAGGTTCAAAAAATTCCTTATCTTTTTTCATTACACAAATTTTCATCCCATTCCCCTGTAAAGAAGCAAGACTGTGATTCCTACGAATAACACTACTGCTCCTAACCTCTGGCTAGCGCTATACATCCGTCTTTCTCCTCGAACTGGAAAGATAATTGCTAGAAATGCGCCACCAACTGCACCTCCGATATGGCCTGCTAGGCTGATTCCTGGAATCAGAACACTTCCAATAATGTTAATCACAAAAAGTGTCAGATAAGATTGACCTAGCTGTTGGATATAGGGATTGCGAGTTGCATAGCGAAGAATGATAATCGCGGCAAATAGACCATAAAGAGAAGTGGAGGCACCTGCCGCTAAGGATTTGGGACTAAACTCAAAAACAAAGAGATTGCCCATCATTCCTGATAAGAGATAGAGAAAGAAAAACTGCTTAGGACCGAAAATTTCCTCTACCTGCCTACCAAGATAATAAAGCGAAAGCATATTAACAATGAAATGCTCCCACCCAATATGAACAAAAATGGCAGAGAAGAGACGCCAAACCTGCTCAGGAAAGAGACGAATGACAGGCCCGTACATGGCTCCAAATTGAAATAAGGTATCCGCCCTGTAAAAGTTTCCACCTGTGGTCACCAACATTAGTAGAAATACCAAGGCCGTCACTAAGAGGAAGAAACTCGTCACAGGGTAACGCCTATCAAAGATTTCCTTCATCAATCAGAACCTCCTGAACAGGAATATCATGCTTTTCAGGGATAAAGTCCTGAACTTGATAATGATAAACCGTACTCAAAGTATGACCAGAAAAATATTCCAGATAGCGGTCATAATAACCTCCGCCATAGCCAATTCGATATCCCTTTGTCGTAAAAGCCAGCCCTGGAACATGAATCAAATCAATCTGAGAGGCATCCACCACTTCCAAATCTCCCTGTGGCTCCAGTAATCCAAAGGAAGTTTTTACCAACTGCTGTGGATCATATACCACAAAGTCCATGCGCCCCTTGGGATAAGTTTTGGGTATCAGAACCTTCTTGCCGTCCTTCAGCGCCTGCTCAATCAGTTCCTGCGTTTGAAATTCATGAGGAAAAGAGAGATAGGTTGCGATGACCTTGGCTTCTTGGTAAAAGGGATGCTTTAAAAATCGCTCGGTTAAAGCTTGATCCATAGCCTGTTTTTGCTCTCGAGGGATAGCCTTCATGTCCTGCAAGACTTGCTTGCGTAATTCCGATTTCATAGATAATTCCTCTACTCTGCTGCCTTCTTTTTTAAGAAACTAGAGACCGCATCCACCCCAATAGCTAGTGCCTCTTCCTTAGGACTCATCTGAGGGTGATGAAGGGCGTAGGGACTATCGATACCCAGCCAAAACATAACGCCATCAACCTTTGAAAGGAGATAACCAAAGTCCTCACCTGTCATAGCAGGCTCGATATCAATCAACTCGATTCCGTCTTTCTCTTCAAAGAAGTCCATCAGTTCACGCGCCAAGACTGGATGGTTCTCAACAGGCAAGTAGCCCCCTTGTTTGAGTTCGACTTCGACTTCCATATCAAAGGCAGCTGCAACTCCTTCTGCAACTGTTTTGACCCTTTTTTGCACCAAGAGGCTCATGTCCTGTGTCAAGGCACGAATGGTTCCATGTAAAAAGGCTGTGTCTGTGATGACATTGTTGGTTGTTCCAGCTTGGAAAACGCCAAAGGTCACCACTGCTCCCTCGATTGGGTTGACATTGCGGCTGACAACTGACTGCACTTGGGTCACAAAGTAACTAGCCGCCACCAAAGCATCATTGGCTTCATGCGGAAAGGCCGCGTGTCCCCCTTTTCCTTTGAAACGAATCTTCACCTCACAAGTCCCTGCAAAGAGAGTGTGTGTATTGGTCGCAATCTGTCTAACCTTCAAATCCGGACGAACATGAAGACCATAGAATTGGTCTGGCAACCAGTCTCCAAAAGCGCCGTCCTCATACATGAGCATCCCACCAGCTTCATTTTCTTCAGCAGGCTGAAATAGGAAGAGCAGATTGTTCTTTGGTTGCTCCTCAAGGGCGCGCTCGAGACAGCCCAAGGCAATGGTCATGTGGAAATCATGGCCACAAGCATGCATACGATCTTGGTGTTGAGAGGCGAAAGGAAGGCCTGTTTGTTCGACGATAGGCAGACCGTCTATATCTGTTCTCCAACCAATGGTACGCTCTGGCTGACTTCCCTGCAAATAAACCAAAATCCCTGTCCGCCAAGTACGAACTTGGACAAAATCCTTGCCCGCAGTCAATTTCTCAATCAGATCCAGCAAATAAGCATGAGTCTTGAACTCCTCCAAGCCAATCTCCGGAATCTGGTGCAAATCTCGTCTAGTCTGAATCAAATCTAACATCTATCTATCCTCCTATATAGCAGAAAGAGGCTGGAAAAAGGGTTCCGCCTCTTTATTACTTTTACAATTACAAGGTACGAAGCGCATCCTCTAACGCTGTTTTTTGTTGGGTTTGGGCATCAATCTCTTTGATGATACGAGCTGGAACACCTGCTACCACCACGTTTTCTGGGACATCTTGGGTAACAATAGCTCCTGCTGCGACAACTGAACCACTACTGATTTGGACTCCTTCGATAACCACTGCATTAGCCCCGATAAGAACATTGTCTCCGACACGGACTGGTTCAGCGCTAGCTGGCTCAATCACACCTGCAAGAACAGCACCTGCACCAACGTGGCTGTTTTTCCCAACGATAGCGCGGCCACCAAGGATAGCCCCCATGTCAATCATGGTTCCTGCACCGATTTCAGCACCGATATTGATAACTGCTCCCATCATGATAACAGCATTGTCACCAATTTCAACCTGATCACGAATAATCGCACCTGGCTCAATACGAGCGTTAATCTCACGTTTGTCTAGCAAGGGAACTGCAGAATTGCGAGCATCTTGCTCAACAACATAGTCTTGATTTTCTACCAAACCATCAAGAAGCGGAGCCACGTCCTTCCAGTCTCCAAATAGGACATTTCCTAGTTTAACAACAGAGCTTGGTACAGCAGTTGCGAGTTGTCCATCAAAGGTTACTTTCACACTGGTTTTCTTTTCAGCATTGGCGATAAATTGGATAATTTCTTGAGCATTCATTTTTGTAGCAGTCATAAAAGGCCTCTCATTCTTTATAATGATAACTATTCTACCAAAAAAGGCCTCAAATTTGAAGCCTTTTTGTTTGTTTTTAGGTATGATTTTTAGGGATGTGAGATAAAACGTGCTGTCGGTAAAAGCAAGCCCCTACCGATACAACCTAAAAACAATCTTCACAACTATCTCCCCGTGTTTTATTGACTATTCTAGTATAGCACACTTTTAGAATTAAGAAAAGACTTTTTATCTACTTTCTTTCGCTTCTTCTATAGACAAAAATATCATAGGTAAAATAATCAAGGCCATAGCTAGAAGAAGGGACCAATCCACCACCAATCCTAAAAACAAAACACTCAAGAGAGCAGAGGAGAGAGGTTCACTGGCACTGATAACAGAAACTACCAAAGGAGAGACCAAGGACACTGCCTTCATGGAGATGAAAAAGGCAAAAGCCGTCCCAAAGAAAGCGATAATGAGGCAAATCAAGATACTCCAAATATCAAGAGTAAAGGAAAGCTGATACACTGGCGAGAGGACATTGCTAAACAAACCTGCCAAAATCATCCCCCACCCAACCGTAGGAACAAAACCATAACGCTTAGCAAAAGGTTGGGGCAAGATAACATTAAACATAACACCCATGGCACTCAGCAAACCCGTTATAAGAGCTAGTGGCGTCATGGATAACTGAGAAAGATCGCCTTTTGTCGCCATCAAGCCAACACCCAGCATAGCAATCAAAACATAGAAAATAGCACTTTTCGACGCTCGTTTTTGATAAACCAAGCGATTGTAAAAGAGGATAAAGACAGGACTGATAAACTGTAAAATAGTTGCTGTCGCAGCATTTGAGTATTCTACACAGAGATAGAAAAAATACTGAACTGAAAAAATCCCTAAAATAGCATAAGCTAAAAAGGGCAGGTAATTTTTCTTATCTCGCCAAATATCTAGCACTTGCAATTTTAATTGCATCGCAGACCAAATGAGAACAAGACTTCCTGCCAGCGTCAGACGCATAGAGGTAATCCAACCAGAAGACACCTGATAATGAGTAAAGAAATACTCTCCTAGAATCCCACAGATTCCCCATATCAAGCCGGATAGGAGCGAATAAATGGTCCCTTTAACAATCTTTTTCTGATACTGATTCATACCTTTATTGTAACACGAAAGGAAAAAAGAAAAAAGTGGCAATCCATTGATTCGCCACTTCATTTAGCACAGTTTATAGAACTTATCGTCTCGCCCTTGAAGAAGAAGGTCGTGTAGTACTTGAGTTACTGCTATCACTAGAGCTACTACTTGAACTGCTGGAGCTTGATGGAGTTGGTAGACTCCCCACGATGCTAGACCAAGCATTCTGATAATCCGCATCACTTCCACCAATAGCAAAGCGATAACTGGTCGTTGGCGCTCCTGTCTTATTAGCCCAATAGCTGGTAACAGTCGAACCTGTAACATCTACCTCTTTTCCTTCAACAGAAACCTTCCCTGGTTTTTGACCTGTTGATTTCAAGACTTCGGATTTTACGACACTAGGATCTAAAGCG
Source organism: Streptococcus sp. 1032 (assembly GCF_013277015.1). NCBI lineage: Bacteria > Bacillati > Bacillota > Bacilli > Lactobacillales > Streptococcaceae > Streptococcus > Streptococcus sp. 1032. The sequence goes on from NZ_VMMD01000011.1 coordinate 24,697, forward strand.
AAGCGCTCGTTCCCCCAAATGCTTGGTGAGGCTTGCTGAATCGCATTTACCAGATGAGCCATGTAATTAGAGTTATTGGAATAACCTGCTCTACGTGACAATGAATGATTATCATCATGCCCAATCCAGCCACCTAGGGTTAATCTAGGTGTCGAAAGCATGAGCCACATATTTTCGTCTTGGTTGGTTGTCCCAGTCTTCCCAATCCAATCTGCATTAGCTAAAGTAGGATTTAAAGAAGTCAGGTTAGCCTTGAAGGTTGTTGTCACACGAGAGGATAGAACTTCTCGCAACAAGCCCTGCATAATTGTCGCAGTAGCTTTTGAATAGACTTGAACCGGTTTATCCTGATACTCATACACCACTCTACCATCTGCTGCTTCAATTTTAGAAATCACATGCTTCTGATGATAAACTCCATTATTAGCCAAGGTCTGATAGCCATTGGTATGCTGGGCAACTGTGACTTCAATACCACCACCCATTGGCAAGCTCTCAATACCGTACTCAGGAATCTCGTAACCCATCTTTTCCATATAACCCTTGACATCAACACCCTTTTCACGGAGCATACGATAGGTCCAGTAAGCAGGAATATTCCATGAATAGTTCAGAGCTTCTCCCAAGGTCATCATTCCTGTTCCCTTGCTATTAGCATACATAATCGGATTGCCATTAGCAAAATTTGTTGGATAGTTAGATAGAATCGTTTCGCTTCCCATCAAGCCCTGGTCAATAGCAATCCCGTAGGCCAGCAAGGGCTTGGTAGTAGAAGCTGGCGAACGTTTGGTATCAAAGGCATGATTATTTTGATTTTCTTGATAATTACGACCACCTACAAAGCCTAGAATAGCACCTGTTTGGTTGTCCATCAAGACATTCCCTACTTCTACACGACCTGTTCCATCGTCTAAAAGATAGCCATAGTCAGCAACCGCATTTTGCATGGCAGAATGAATTTTCTGGTCTATGGTAGTAGTAATCTTATAACCACCATTTTCAATTTCCTTGGCTGCCAAATCACGATAAAACTTCTGAGTTGCCTCATTTTTCAACTCCTTAGCGGAGACATTGTCTCTCTGAGCTAGATAGTCATACATACGTTCTTGAGCTTCTGCCAAAGTTGTAAAGTATAAATAGTCTCGTGAAATTCCTGTGACCGTGCCCGATGGTAAAAAGTCCTGTTTAAGGTCATAATCCTTGTACTGAGAATACTCGTCTTTGCTTAAGGCACCTGTACGATACATACTGTAAAGAACTGCCTTAGCCCGTCTTAAGCCAATTTCTAGGTCTTCATCACTCTTCAACTCCCCAGTATTTTCATAAGGAGAGTAGGTAATGGGACTCTGTGGAAGTCCTGCTAAAAATGCTGCTTGAGGAACCGTCAACTGACTGGCATCTACACCGAAAATCCCCTCAGCTGCCTGCTGAGCTCCTGCAATATTCTGCCCCTTATTATTTCGGCCAAAGGGAGCCACATTGAGATAGGTCGTTAAAATCTCATCCTTATTCATGGCACGTTCCAAGGCAAGAGCATCCACAATCTCTGTCGCCTTACGAGCCAAGGTCGGCGCATCCCCAACCACCTGCTGTTTAATCAGTTGCTGGGTCAAGGTTGAACCCCCACTAGAGGAACCCAAACCTACAAATTTCCCCAAGGTCGCACGAATCACCGCCTTGGGCACTACACCCTTATGTTCTTTAAAGTGTTCATCTTCCGTCGCAATGATAGCCTTCTTCAGATTTTCCGAAATTTGCTCAGATGAGATAGAAGTGCGCAACAAATCACTCTCTATGGAAGCAATCACCGTCCCGTCCGAATAGGTAATCTCTGAAATAGAAGAGATGTCCTTGACCTGATTCACCAATTCTTCTGTCTGAGGCACCCGAACCTTGTCAAATAAGGCCACTCCGTACCCCAAAGCAATCCCGGCTCCCAACATTCCTCCTATAAAACCAAGCACAAAGAGTAAGTTAAATAAGGCTTTTATACTTAGTAAAATAGCTGGAAAAACGGCTGACTTATCTAAGGTTTTAGATTTTTTGGTACTTGAACCTTTCTTGCCAGGTCTAGCTGATTTTTTATTTTTTTGTTTTTGCTGGAAAAATTCCAGCATTTTTCGTTTTAATTCATTTAATTGATTTTGCATGGATTTCCTCACTCTATCTATTATACCATAAAAGGGAAACTTTCAATAAAATAGCCACTTTCTTCCCTATTCTGCTAGGCTATTGCCCGAGTTTATGATACAATAGGTAGAAACAATAATTTTAAAAAGGAGAAAAGACACATGCACATTTTTGATGAGCTAAAAGAGCGTGGTTTGATTTTTCAAACGACTGATGAAGAAGCTTTGCGTAAAGCCCTAGAAGAAGGTCAAGTTTCTTATTATACTGGCTACGATCCAACTGCTGACAGCCTTCACCTAGGCCACCTTGTCGCAATCTTGACAAGTCGTCGCTTGCAACTAGCAGGTCACAAACCTTATGCGCTCGTTGGCGGTGCTACTGGTCTCATCGGAGATCCGTCCTTCAAAGATGCTGAACGTAGTCTCCAAACAAAAGACACAGTAGATGGCTGGGTCAAGTCTATCCAAGGACAACTTTCTCGTTTTCTTGATTTTGAAAATGGCGAAAACAAGGCTGTCATGGTCAACAACTACGACTGGTTTGGCAGCATCAGCTTCATTGACTTCCTCCGTGATATCGGAAAATACTTCACTGTCAACTACATGATGAGCAAGGAATCTGTGAAAAAACGAATTGAAACAGGAATTTCTTACACTGAGTTTGCTTACCAAATCATGCAAGGGTACGACTTCTTCGTCCTTAACCAAGACCACAACGTAACGCTTCAAATCGGTGGTTCTGACCAGTGGGGAAATATGACAGCTGGTACCGAATTACTTCGTCGTAAGGCTGACAAAACTGGTCACGTTATCACTGTTCCACTGATTACCGATGCAACTGGTAAGAAATTTGGTAAATCAGAAGGAAACGCAGTTTGGCTCAATCCTGAAAAGACTTCTCCATACGAAATGTACCAATTCTGGATGAATGTCATGGATGCTGACGCTGTTCGCTTCTTGAAAATCTTTACTTTCTTGTCACTTGATGAGATCGAAGACATCCGCAAACAATTTGAAGCAGCTCCACACGAACGCTTGGCTCAAAAAGTCTTGGCTCGTGAAGTCGTCACACTTGTTCATGGCGAAGAAGCTTACAAAGAAGCCCTCAACATCACTGAGCAACTCTTTGCAGGAAACATCAAAAACCTTTCTGTTAAAGAACTCAAACAAGGACTTCGGGGTGTACCAAACTACCAAGTTCAAGCAGATGAAAACCACAATATCGTAGAACTGCTCGTGTCATCTGGTGTGGTTAACTCAAAACGCCAAGCCCGTGAAGACGTTCAAAACGGTGCTATCTACGTCAACGGCGACCGCATCCAAGACCTTGACTATGTCTTGAGTGATGCTGATAAGTTAGAGAACGAACTGACTGTTATCCGTCGTGGGAAGAAAAAATACTTTGTATTGACTTACTAAACTGTTCAACATTTACCTATAAACAAAGGAGTTACCCTCGAGAAAGGTAACTCCTTTTTGCTGTGAATAGTCCCTACCTATCCCTTAATAGACAGGCTACGCAGTACAATGCGTAAGGTTGTTAGATTATGTAAGATAGAAAGATTTGAAGGGCTGAGCCAGTTAAACAAGCCAAAGCCAATCAAACTACTATTTACGACAACGGTATCTTGAATATTCTTCTTGATGAGTGTTTGCAAAGATGATGATAGCCAATCCAACTCTTGGAAGAAATCCAAGCGATTATCTAACAATAAGATATCACTCATCTGCTTAGAAATATCTGCACTCTCATTCATCACCACACCGATATCTGATAGGGTTAGAGCAGCTGAGTCATTCAACCCATCCCCAACCATCAAAATAGTGTGACCTGCTTTCTGCAGTTCCTCTACTAACTCAAATTTCCCATCAGGTTTCAAGTCTGTATAGACCTGATCAAAGGGCAAATCTTTGACTAATTCCTCTGTTCTAACCAAGGTGTCCCCTGTTGCCAGAATCAATTTTTTCCCTTGTGCCTTAAGTTTCTCCAAGGCTGCTTTTGCTTCTTTTCTCAAAGGAGTATGAATGCAGAACATTCCAATCAATTCATTCTGATAAGCCAAGAATAAGAGATTGTAGTGGCTCTTGTACTCTTCAATTAAAGCATTTTGTTCTGAACTGATATGAATTTGCTCATCCTGCATCAAGACATAATTCCCAATAAGAACTGGTTGCCCATCTATATGAGATTTAATCCCCTTGCTTGCGATATATTGGAGTTTCCCATGCATTTCCTCATGTTCAATTCCCTCTATCTCGGCTTGCTTGACGATGGCATTAGCAATAGGATGATAAATGTGTTCCTCAAGACAGGCACTGATTCTGAGAATATCTTCCTCACTATAGTCCCCAAAAGGTAACACCTTTTCAACTATAGGATAACTAGTTGTGATTGTTCCCGTCTTATCAAACAAGAAAGTATCAACTTCCAGATATTTCTCCAGAACATCCCCATCCTTAATCACCATTTCACGATTCAACCCCTCCTTGATAGCTGTCAAATAAGCTACAGGAGTAGAGATTTTCAAAGCGCAGGAGAAATCGACCAATAGGAAAGAGATAGCCTTAGAAAAAGAACCTGTTAATAGGTAAGTCAGTCCAGCCCCCAAGAAATTATATTTGACGACCTTATCCGCCATCTTGATGAAATAGCGTTGTTTCGTTTTCTTGTTTTCTTCAGATTTCTTCATCAACTCAATCAGTTGTAAAATCCGGCTGTTCATCTGATTATCGGTTACACGAATGCGTAACTCTCCAGTTTCTAATACTGTATTTGCACAAACCGAATCAAACTCTCTTTTTTCAACTGGAAAACTCTCTCCCGTCAAGGAACTTTCGTTGACCATACCTAAACCTGAAACTACTTGTCCATCAAACAGAATTTCATTTCCTTGAGATAGGACCAAGACATCTCCTATTTGAACATCGGAACTCTTGATACTAACGACCGTATCCCCCTGTACTAGAAATACATCGCTCTCTTTTGCAAGAAGGCTTTGTTCTAAATCTGTTGCCGTTTTTTTCAAGGACCACTGATCTAAATGATTCCCCAAATCAAGCATAAACATGATATTGCTAGCTGTCTTGGATTGGTTCATAAATAAGGACAATAAAATCGCCGAACAGTCCAAAACCTCCATCGTTAGTTCCTTACGCGCTAGTGTTTGATAGGCTTCTCTAATATAACCAAAAGCCTGATAACAAGTCCATATATAGCGAATAGGATACGGCACAAAACTACGAAAAAGTATACGCTTAATCGCTGCACCTGAAACTATAGAATAAGCACTCTCTTCTCTACGAATGGGAAGAGTCATCAACTCAGAAACATTCCCTTTATCAATTCTTTTTAAAAAGGCTTCTGCATTATCTAATACAGAAAAGCCTTCTTTTATACGTAGAGTAAAGTGCTGTTGATCCATGTAAAACTGGATAGACTCAATCCCCTTTTCATCTCTCGCCAAGGAACGAAGATAGTCTTGAATATCCAAGGTGAGTGAAAAAGAAGATGATAGTCGGATATGTTGGTATCCTCTATGTAGCACTTTAAAAGACATATTATTCTCCTATAAGGCTATCTAATTGCTCTTCTTTTTTCTCTTGCTCGTACAAATATTTGGCATCTTGCAAGACATCGTCTCCATGTTGCTTCACAACAGAAACAGATGCGTCTAGCCCGTCTTTCAACTTGTAAGCCTTAGCCAAAGCTTTAGAATAACCTTTTTTAGCTTCCTTACTTGCCAAGATTTTCAAACCAAGGGTACCAAATGCAACTCCACCTAAAAAGAGTGATGATTTTTTCGCAACTTTTGCGACGGTCAATACTTCTTTTAACATACTTATTTCCTCCTAGCTATTATTATATAACAATTTAGATATAAAAGCAATTTAATTTTGGCACTTTGAAAAGTAATTATACTAGCTAACTTCTCAAAGTAA
>NZ_VMMD01000012.1:0-57850 GCF_013277015.1 Streptococcus sp. 1032
AACATCGTTTCCGACTTTAGTAAAAACCACATCACCTTTAGTCCCAACTTCAACAACCTTCTTCTCCATCGGAACATAATTTTCAACAGTAGTTGGATTACTCAAATCACCAGTGAACTTATTGACTTCATAAGTCGTTACATTTTCACGCAAACCTTCTTTACCATTAGATTTAATATTTCTAACACCGTAATTCAAAGTGTTATTAGCAACATATTCGGTCTCTACAGCTATTTTGGAAATAGGAACCCTCTCCACATTACCAACTTTAATGATTTTTGAAATAGCTTCTTTTTCGACAGATTCAGTAAAAAGATATTCAGACGAAGAACCTCGATAATTAACACCAACTTTGGAAATGATAGTTCGAGGTAAAATAACAGTCCCGTCATCCTTATAAATAGGCTCTTCAATATTATCGTCAATCAAGATTTTCTTATGGGTGCGAGTCTCAGCTAGGATTTCATCATAAGTGGCTGGATAATTAGAGTCCCACCCTCCCGTACTCCCATCACCATAATGTTCTTTAAGTTTAGACCTATTATCTTTGATCACTTCATAAGGTCGATAGACGATTTCGTTAAGATTATCACCTAAACTATAGATTGGTGATGAACTAAGACCATGTTCGATATCAAAGATTTGTTTACCACTCTCACCTTGTCTACCATCTTCATGGTCACCTTTTGTCAAATTTGAATCACCTTCATAAATAGTATCATAATCATAATAATTGACAACTTCAATACTATGAAAATTTTCAGCCGCATAAACAGTCCCATAATCGTCATTCATAATAAAATTGACACCATCGACAAGACCAATACTCAACAAACCAACAGCTACACTAAAAAGTCCAACTGTCAATTTTCTTAAAGCATATTTTTTGCGCAAAGTATACCCACTAAACATCTTATTTTTCATAAATACAAAACCTTTCAAAAAAATAATTTTAAAGTTATTATACCAAAAAAAAAAAAAATCTTTTATTTAATCTTCATCTTCTTTTTTTCTGTTTCAATGTCAAGGCTAAACTAGCAAAGCCAAGGCTGGCCAATCCTGCTATTAAGACTTCATTTGTAGCAACTGTCCCTGTATTTGGCAATTGTTTGCTTGCTTCTTCTGATTTAACTGCTGTATTTTGAGCTGATTTTTCCTGTGTAGCTACTACTGCTGGTTCTATTTTTACTTTTGTTCCAATTTCAACAATTTCTGGAATCGCTTCTTGGATGACTTCTGTTGAACGAAGGCGACGCTGACCGTTCCCATCAACTTCAAAGACATGTCTCAACAGACCATCTCGTCCCTGTATGATGACTCGTTGTTCCCCAACTAGCATATCAGCATTTTCATGCTCTTGACGGTCAAAAGCAACCTTTTCCTCTTGAACTTCCAATTTAGGAGCCTTTTGTTTATCAGAAGGAGGTTGATTAGTAGGTTTTGAAAGGACTGTGTTTTGTTGTTCTGGTTTAGTTGAGATAGTAACAAGGTCATTTGCACCATTAGATTCTACTCGTGGTTTTTCAGCAGATTCATAAACAAAGGCATAATGAGTAAAGTGTGGTGCTGTAAAGATGACATGACTATCCGTTTGTTCAAAAGCCAATTCTACTGCTTCTTTGCCTTCAGGTAAGAAGAAGACTTTCTTCACTTTCTTATCTTTTTCAATTGGAATTTTCACAATAGAAGCGTAAGAGAGATCAACGTCTTGACCTTTTTCATCTAGACCTTCTATTTCAAAGACATGAGCATCTTCTCCAGCAAAGTATTTCTTCTCTTCATCACTTGCTTGAACACGCTCTACTTTCAAGCCCTTGATGACAGTCTTTTCTTTATTTGAGAAGTGTACTTCAACATCTGTTTTACTATCAGAAAAGACTGCTGGTTTGTCTTCTTTCAATAAGGCAACCAGATCTTTCAAACTCTGTTTCGCTGTTGCAAGCTCTTCTGGACTCAAATCTACTTTTTCAACCAAGGCCTTGTTTTTCTCAAGAAGAGGAGCTAGGGCGGAACCTGAAGGATGGTTTGGTTTTGAAGTTAAGAGTTCTTGAGCCTCACCTGTTAAGCGATCGAGTTCTGTCTTTTCTTCCGTAAATTTCTCTTGACCATTCAGAGCTTTATGAGCTTCTGTCAATTTATTAAGTCGGTCATTAACCTGATCTTGGGTGCTAGTTTCATGGTCTTTCAACACTTGTTCAGCCGCTTCAATTGCTTTCAAGAAGGCTTCTTTTACTTCTGGTAAAGCAAAGTTATAGACCACCTTGTTCTTAGCCGCTTCAACTTCTGCTAATTTTTGTTTAAGGTACTCATCGTTCAATGCTGCTTTTGGAGATACCAAAACATCAAAGTTGACTTTATGACCTTGGTAACGAAGAGTCAAGGTTTGACGACCAGTCTTTTGAGCATGGTAACCAGTAATTTCAACTCCCTCATCAGTAAAGGAATGTTCTTCCATGGTGTCATTGCTATAAGCCACTGCAAAGCGTCCTTCAGACAAGTCTAAGCTATCACCAACTAGGTAATCTTTTTTCGGTTCCTGACTCACTTCAATTCCCAAAATAGTTTTCGGACTTGCTTCATCTTGGCTAGTGACAGTCACTGACAACTTCGCATTTACTGGTTGTCCCAAATATTGTAAAGTAAGATTTTGTTCTCCCTTATGATGCGTATCAAAGCCTGATACTGATACACCTGCGTGAGTTAGGCGAATGAGCTCGTCCTCAGCTCCTCCTTCATACTGAACTCGAAGAACACCACCTCTAAGGTCCAAATCCTCCCCTTCGGCGTAGCTTGTTTTCTTAGGTTCTGTTTCTAGGCTGACTGACTTGATTCTTCTGTCATCTTTTGGAACAGAAACTGCTAGGACATTACTAATTTCCTTGCCTGGCAACTGGGTACGATAGTAAAGAAGACCAGATTGATTTGTCAAATCCAATGGTGCACTTGCTAGGTCTCCTCCAACTTCGCTCTTCAAGGTTGCAAGCGGAGTTTGAGAATTTGGATTATCATAAACGGTAATGGTAGCTCCAGCTGGTACATCTGCAAAGCCAACTTGTACCTTGTTATTGCCTAAAGTACGAGCTGCAGTCTTGGCCATCGGAATATTGACACTTTCTGTATCAAGCTTTTCATACATTTTCCAGTTATAGATACGAATAGCCTTCCATGGAGTTCCATTGTCAGAAGTGACAACATTCAAGCGCCAATCTTGAGCTGTGATTGGTTTATCAAGGGTAATATCTGTAACATGGGCTTTATTGCCACGGACTTCCTTAGCCAACTTCCATTGACCATCCGCATCTTTATAATAGAGGTCAAAATCTTTGGTGTTCATCAAACCGTCGTTTACAGATTCTCCACCAGCTCCAGCATGGTCCATCACCCATCTAACAACTGTACGTGGCTGGGTCAAACGAATATCCACACTACCACTTAATTGTCCAGAAGACCACTTGTCTGACAGACTGGTAATGGTACCATTCAACATGCCTTCTATGCCTTCCCCACCTTCTGTTTTAGGGAAGGTACTATCAATAACTGTTGCACCTGGTACGATATTTTCAGCTAATGGTTTTGGTAGGCTGGTATCTTTTACAGTCATGCCCCAATCAAAGGTTGTGGTTGCAGCTTCTGAACGAACTCCATTTTTACCGACTGCTACAACTTTCAGTTCTTGAGTTGTACCTTGAGCACTTGCTGAACGGCTAACTTTTGGTAGATAAATAGTTGTAGAAGATGAGCCAGTTAGTAATTTCCAGCTGTCTCCATCTTTTTCGTAAACTTCATAGAAATCTGCATCCTTGTTGCCTTTAAATTGCACGACTGCTTCTGCTTCTTGGGCATTTTTTAGGACTTGTTTGGCTACAGCTACTGTGGTTGGTGCCTGAGGAGCATCTTGATTATTGCTGATGGTCAATTGCCCCAAGTTAAATTGATAACCTTTTAAGTCTTTATCATTTTCAAAATAGAGTTTAATACCGTAAATTGTTTTACCTGCCAAGGCACTCAAATCAAAATCATCGGTAGTCCAGTTATCTGAAACTGTCAATTCTTTACGGGCAGCTTCATCACCGTAGGTATAATCTTTCTTGGTTGCAAATTCTACATAAACCTTGGTCCCTTTGCCTCCTTTGTGGGCAACATGCAATTTGGTGGTATCTGTCACCTTCAAGCGAGTAGAGTACAAATTCACATCTTGCTTGGTCGCACCTGAAAGATCCCCTGCAAATTTGAGAGAAGTTCCACCATTATAAGCATCTTCAAAATCATAGCTTGCTTTCAACTTATCGCCAGTTGATTTTTGCCACCAGCGCCATGTTGGAAGAACACCTGAAACTGAACGGTAATTCCACTCAGAATCCTTAGAAACCTTACCATCTACGAACCATTTTCTACCATGACCTGTATTAAAAGAAGTAGTAAAAGTATTACCTACTGCTGGCGTACGGTCCGCAACTAGGTTAGCAATCCCATACCAATCTTTATCACCTGGTTTTTGGCCAGTAGGATCACCTTGGTAACCTGTAAAGAAGATATCTTCATTCTTATGATAATCTTCACCAGTTTTTCCTAAACTTGTAATGGTATCTGGGGCGAACAAACCAAGAGAAAGGCGTAATTTCCCATTTTCATCTAAAATGTCATTCCACTTAACCTTGGTCTTGTAGGAACCACCCTGTTGCAATTCCAAACCTGCAAATACATCATAAGGATTACGACCAATCCAGTTGGCAGTTGCAATAGTGTAATCATTTTTAGCCTTATCCCAGTTAAAGTTAGCAAAGAAGTTATCTGCTGGAACCTTATCTCCCTCAGGTTGCATGAATTGGTAGTTGTATTCTCCCAAACCATCTTGGTGGTAACGTCCATAGTTATAGGTCATAGCATCGTACCAAGAATACTTGATTGGATGGTTTACCTTAGCAGCATACTCCTTGGTATAGAGCATAAACTGGCGCATCTTTTCTCCAAGAGGTTCAACCAAATCCCCAGTTGTTTCTTGGTTGATGAAATAGCCATCATAGCCATAATACTTGGCCATATCCACCAATTTACGGGCAATTGGGAAGCTACCATCTGAGTCTTGCTTCAAAGCTTCAGCGAATTTTTCTTGATCTGCAATACTATTAGACCAGTTGAAGAAGAGTGTACCATATACAGGAACCCCGTTACGGTGACCTGCATCAATAACGTCAGGCGTTGGTACGAGACCTTCCCAGAAGACCATTGAATCTAGATATTGCCAATAGTCAAAAGCATAGGCCTTGAACTCTTCTCCACCAACAGAAGCATGGTCTTTTGCTTTAGAATTGGTGTTTGATAGGGCTTGAACTTTTGCTTCCTTGCTAGCTTTTTCATTAACCAAATGACCTGTCCGACGTGAAGCGAGGGCGACAGACCCGCGGTTAATAGCATCATCTTCACGAGCACCTGGTTCCCATTTTAACAATTCTTCCCAAGAATTAAATTTGATTTCCTTTGGTTTTAATGTTTTGTCCGTATTTTTAGGGACATCTGGCTGGACTTCTTTTTCAGTCTTATTAGCTTCTGCTGCTGGCTTAGACTCATCTCCTTGGCTAGTTGCTTCAGGCTTTGCTTCCGTTTCCTTGTCAGACTTTGGTTTTGCTTCTGCAGATGGTGTTTCTGCAGCCACCTCACTTGGTTTTTCCTCTGATTTAGCTACGCTTACTGCCTCTGCAGTTTCAGTAGTTGCAGCTTCATTGCTTGCTGGCGAAGCAGTGTCAGATGCTGTCGCTACTCCTTCTGCCTTTTCTGGCTTATTTTCTCTAGCATGTTCTCCTTCATTCTGCTGATCAACTTCATTGGCCGAATGCTCACTCTCCCCTGAAACAAGCTCTGTATTGACTCCGCTATTTTCAGGAACTGCAGTTTCTTCTGCCAAGGCTGGACCAGCAAATAAAACAGCCCCAATCATCAGCGAGCAGGCTCCTACTGATAACTTACGAATACTGTACCGACAACGTCTTTCAAAAAATGAATTCTTCATTTTCTCCTCCTAAAAGATTGATTTTATTATTTTAAAGAAAGCGCTTAACTTTCTTCGTAAAATTTTTATCCCAATCACAGGGATTAAGATAATTTCTCCCTAATTTTAAAATATTTCTTTTAAATGTCAATATATAAAAGGAAATATCTATATCTAGGTTAGAAATTGGTAAAATTAATATAATTAAGGCCTTTTCTCACGAATTTTCTTTCTAAAATCTTAGCTTAACACTTGTTAGATTTACTTTTATCCTTTAAAATAGAATAGGAGAAATTCCGTTATTATTTTTCGGAGGAAAAAGAAATGTCCATTAATTGGCAGGAAATTTTATTTCACTTTTTAGGTGGTCTGGGACTATTCTTATATAGTATCAAGACCATGGGAGACGGTTTGCAGCAAGCTGCTGGAGATCGCCTTCGTTTTTACATTGACAAGTATACTAGTAATCCTTTCTTTGGAGTTCTGGTTGGTATTGGGATGACTGCTCTAATTCAGTCTAGTTCTGGTGTAACAGTTATCACAGTCGGTCTGGTCAGTGCCGGTCTCCTAACCTTACGTCAGGCTATCGGGATTGTCATGGGGGCTAATATTGGGACAACAGTCACATCCTTTCTTATTGGGTTTAAACTAGGTGACTATGCCCTGCCTATGCTCTTTATCGGTGCTGTCTGCCTCTTCTTTACAAAAAATCGGACAGTCAATAATATCGGACGCATCCTCTTTGGTGTCGGTGGTATCTTTTTTGCCCTCAATCTCATGAGTGGCGCAATGGCTCCACTCAAAGATTTACAGGTCTTTAAAGACTATATGATTGAGCTAAGTAAGAATCCTGTTTTGGGTGTCTTTGTCGGTACCGGCTTGACCTTACTGATTCAAGCTTCCTCGGCTACCATCGGGATTTTACAAAACCTCTACGCCAGCAACCTCATTGACCTGCAAGGAGCTTTGCCAGTTCTATTTGGTGACAATATCGGGACAACCATTACAGCCATCATTGCCTCTTTAGGTGCTAATATTGCAGCTAAACGGGTAGCAGGTGCCCATGTCGCCTTTAACGTGATTGGTACGGTTATCTGTATTGTCTTCCTTGTACCTTTCACTGGCTTGATTCATTGGTTTGAATCTACGCTAAATCTAGCACCGGAAATGACCATCGCCTTTGCTCATGGAACCTTTAATATTACCAATACCATTGTCCAATTTCCATTTATCGGAGCTCTGGCTTACTTTGTAACCAAGATTATTCCTGGAGAGGACGAGATTGTCAAATACGAACCCTTATATCTTGATGAACATTTCATCAAACAAGCCCCATCTATCGCTCTCGGAAATGCTAAGAAAGAGCTCTTGCACTTAGGAAACTACGCTGCTAAAGCCTTTGACCTTTCCTATAAGTATATCATTGACTTGGATGAAAAAGTTGCTGAAAAAGGGCATAAAACCGAAGAAGCAATTAACACCATCGATGAGCAATTAACACGTTATCTCATTGCCCTTTCAAGCGAAGCTCTCAGTCAAAAAGAAAGCGAAGTACTCACCAATATCCTTGATTCCTCCCGTGATTTGGAACGGATTGGAGACCACGCGGAGGCTCTACTCAATCTGACTGACTATCTTCAACGGAAAAATGTTGAATTTTCTGATGCCGCCTTGAAAGAATTAGAGGAAGTTTACCGCCAAACTAGTGACTTTATCAAAGATGCTCTGGATAGTGTGGAAAACAATGATATTGAAAAAGCACGCAGTCTTGTAGAACATCATGAAGCAATCAATAAGATAGAACGTGTTCTCAGAAAAACCCACATCAAACGCCTCAATAAAGGCGAATGTTCAACACAAGCTGGGGTAAACTTTATCGATATCATCTCACACTACACTCGTGTATCAGACCACGCTATGAACCTTGCTGAAAAGGTTTTTGCAGAACAAATCTAAAAACCAAGAAGCTATCCTGAATGGGATGGCTTTTTGCTTTTCCTAAGCAAGACTAGGCTGAATGAAACTGAGAGAGTATTCTGCAGATATAGTGGATTAATACTCAATGAAAATCAAAGAGCAAACTAGGAAGCTAGCCGCAGGCTGTACTTGAGTACGGCAAGGTGAAGCTGACGTGGTTTGAATTTGATTTTCGAAGAGTATAAATTAAAAAAGTATAGTGTATTGAATCTATAACAGTACACCTTGACTGCTAAAATATTTCTAGAAATTGATTTGGCTTTCCGAATTAATTTGTTCAGATTTTATTTCACTTCAATATACTGATAAATCCATTCACTAGCACAGGGCAAGAGGGAGTCGCTATTGATTTCAACGGTAGCAGGTACATACAGAGGACTCCTAACTCAGATATACTGCAATATCATTGTATGCAAAAAACCTCTGAGATTCTTCTCAAAGGTTCTGATTTTGCTAATTGCTGTTCTCAACCGCTGCAGTAATAAAGGCAGTGTAGAGTTCTTCTGGACGATTTGGACGACTTGACAGTTCAGGGTGATACTGACACGCTACAAAGAATTTATTTTCAGGAATTTCCACGATTTCTACCAGACGATTGTCTGGAGACACTCCTGAAAAGACAAAGCCTGCTGCCTCAAACTGCTCACGGAAGGCATTGTTAAACTCATAGCGGTGACGGTGACGGCGTTGCACCACTTCTTGATTGTGATAAGCAGCCGCTGCCTTAGAGCCACGTTTCAACTTAGACGGATAAAGCCCCAAACGAAGGGTTCCGCCCATATCCTCAACATCAATCTGATCACGCATGATATCAATGATAGGGTATTTTGTTTCTGGTGCAAGCTCTGCAGAATTGGCACCTTCAAGACCTAAAACGTGACGAGCAAATTCAATACAAGTTAACTGCATTCCCAAGCAGACACCCAACATTGGAACATCATTCTCACGCGCATAGCGAATGGCTTGGATTTTCCCTTCCGTACCCCGTTGACCAAAACCACCTGGTACGATAATTCCGTCTGCATCAGACAAAAGCTCTGCCACATTCTCTGCTGTCACATCATTGGCATTGATCCAATTGATTTTAACTTCTGCACCGTTGGCATAACCAGAGTGTTTCAAGGCTTCAACCACAGAAATGTAGGCATCTTGCAATTCAACATACTTACCGACAAGGGAAATTTTAACTTGTTTCTTGAGGTTCATGACCTTGTCCACCATGGCTGACCATTCTGTCATATCTGCTACTGGTGCGTCTAATTTCAAATGGTCACAGACAATTTGGTCCATACCTTGCGCCTGCAAGTTCAATGGAATTTGGTAAAGGTGTTCGACATCCAACGATTCAATAACGGCTTCTGGTGCCACATCACAGAACTGGGCCAGTTTGTTTTTAATTCCTTGACCAGCTGGCTCTTCTGTACGAATAACCAACATATTTGGTTGGATTCCCAAACCGCGTAATTCCTTGACAGAGTGTTGGGTTGGTTTGGTCTTCATTTCACCAGCAGCCTTGAGGTAAGGAAGCAAGGTTGTATGGATGTACATGACATTATCCGCACCCACATCTGCCTTCATCTGACGAAGGGCCTCTAGAAATGGCAAAGACTCGATATCTCCTACTGTTCCACCAACCTCTGTGATAATGACATCAGAGTCGGTCGTTAGAGCGGCACGCTTGATTTTTTCTTTCAAAGCATCTGTGATATGAGGAATGACCTGAACGGTTGCCCCAAGGTATTCTCCACGGCGTTCTTTACGAAGCACTTCACTGTAAATTTTACCAGTTGTCACGTTGGAATATTTGTTGAGATTGATATCGATGAAACGTTCATAGTGACCCAAGTCCAAATCTGTCTCAGCTCCGTCATCTGTCACAAAAACTTCCCCGTGCTGGTAAGGACTCATAGTTCCCGGATCAATATTGATATAAGGGTCAAACTTTTGAATGGTTACTTTGAGACCACGATTTTTCAAGAGACGACCCAGACTCGCTGCGACAATCCCTTTCCCAATAGACGACACCACACCACCAGTTACAAAAATATATTTCGTAGACATAGATTCCTCTTTCTAAAATGCTCAAGGTCTTGCTAACTACGTGGGGACATAGAAAACAAGACCCTACTAATAAGAATAATCTGGGACAACTGCACCAGATTCACAACTAATACTCTTCGAAAATCTCTTCAAACCGCGTCAACGTCGCCTTGCCGTAGATATGTGTTCCTGACTTTGTCAGTNNCAACCTGCGGCTAGTTTCCTAGTTTGCTCTTTGATTTTCATTGAGTATAAAATACAAGAAGATAACTTCTTGAAAAAACAAAAATAGCTCCCTAAGAACTAGGGAGCCCCGACCTCTAAAAGAGGTGCCCGAACAATATGATACCTAAAAATAGGATAATTGTCAATACCTAACTTTTATTCCTCGCTGGTTTCAGCATCATCTTCTGAGAACTCGTCATCCTCCTCGTTGAGATCCACGTCTTCACCCAAGTCATCAGGGGCGATTTCGTTGATTTCTGCATCATAAGCTTCCACTTCATTTTTCTCATCATCTGGATTTTCATCATCATATGAAAGAGCTGGATCTGCTTCGTATGCATCTTCGTCTTCTGGATCATCTGCATTGTAGTCAATAGCATCTGAATCGCCGTCCATAAAGGCATTGACGCGTTTTTTCTTAGCTTTTGGTGCCACTTCATCGTCATCATTTTCTTCAAGAGCGATGATTTCTTCGTCAATTTCGTCCACACCATACCATGAACGAAGCCCCCATTTGTTGTCTCCAAGCGAGATGAAGCTACCATCAAAGTTCAACTCTGTGTAGAACAAAGGCAAGGCTTCACGGATATCGCTGTTTGATGTTCCAAGGTAGTTTTGAATTTCGTTTACAAGATCGCTAAAATGCATCTCATGATCACGACCACGAAGTTCCAAGATAGCACGCGCTACCTCAATCATAGATAGTTCACTTTTTTCTTGCCCAGTAAATACTTCTAATTCCAAAGCGTTTCTCCTCATTTATACTACTATCGCCAGAGCGAACAGACTCTGACCTCATTTTATCATTTACTCTTTATTTTACGATAATTTTGCGGAATAGTCAAAGGTTAAGGGGGAGAAAGTGGCAGGATTAGACTAATTTCAGTACAAAACTCCTTCCTTTTTCTGTTGCTCCATTTTCCACAAATCCAAGCGACTTGAAACACCTCCTAGAAGCATGATTGTAGGTGTAGATTTCCTTGACTCTCAATTCTTTCCATCCTTTTACTCGAGCCAATTCAATCAAAGTACTTAGAATCTTTTTTCCAAGTCCTCGATGTTGGTAAGCGGAATTCCCAATCACAATGGGGAGATTATCCTGAGATAGTGTAACATCCCCAATTGGAAACCATTCTCCCTTCTCCTTGACTTCAATCCAAAAAAGTTCACCATGCTGATCCAAATAGGAATACATGGCTTCCAAAGTTTCTTGACTATAAGGAAGCTTCACCCCATCTACGAGGTAAACCAAGTCCACATTCTGATACCAAGCAAAAGCTTCCTCACAATGATTGACCTTACAATAAGGAACAAGACGCAGTGCATTATCTATTTGTAAGATCTCTTTCATCTGCTTTCCTTTTCAATAAGAGAGTTGCTGCTTGATTAAAACCATCACACCAGTTATACCATTTTGCTTCATACTCACCTTGAGGTAAGATATGATTTTTTAAATCCAGAACAGAGTAAATCTTTCTTTCCTCACAAGCTTGCGCATAGAGATGATATAGTTCATCACCGCCGTCTCTATCCCACTCAGCAGAAATCGTATCCCGACCTGCCAATAAAGCCTGATAAGCCCTGTGATGCCCATCTGTAATCAACAAGCAATCTCCGAACGCAAGAATACTGATTGGAGCAACATTGATTATTTCTGCCGACTGATAAAGTGTCTGGATGCCTGCTAGTTTCTTTTCTGATAAGTATAGTTGAGTCGGATGGAGATCTTTTATATTGACTTTCATTTCTTTCTCCTCAAGGGAATTCGATACTCACTTCTGCTTGCCTTTAAATCGCCATTGGAAGCGGAGCTTGTCATAGAAGGGAAACTCTATAAACAGGACTCCCAAGCCCACACAGAGACTGGCAAGAACGTCTGATGGATAATGAACTCCCAGATAGACCCTTGATACCAACACACTGACTAGGTAGAGGCCAAGGACGATTTGTACGATTTTTCTCTCGACCGAATCTTTAATCCGCTGACTAAGAATAACAATCAGAGAACCGACCATCAAGGTTACAGCCAGAGAATGGCCACTTGGGAAGGAAAATCCCTTCTCATCTACCAAGTGTAAAATAGCTGGTCGTGGGCGCTGGTAAATATTTTTAAAGGTCACGATTAAAAGACCTGCCAAAGCCAGATTTCCCAGCATGAAGAAACTTTCTATCTTCCACCGCTTACGATAAAAGACAAAAGCTGTAATAACAACCCAAGTGATAATCACCGGAATATCAATCAAGCGTGTGATGGCTCGGAAAAGAATAGTCAAATAATCTGGTAAGTCTCCTCGAACGGCAGTCTGTATCGGTTGGTCAAAACCGACCAGCGTTTCAGGGTAAAATTTGACCATGTAGCCAAGAATAACGAAAAGTAAAAGGGCAAAACTGCCCTTCATTAAAAATGTTTGTTTATCTTTCATAGTGTTTTAAGGTTGGTTTCAAAAGGACGTACAACAACCAGAATGAAACGGAAAAGATTACACCCTCAATCAAGTTAAAAGGTAATACCATGGTCATTAGGTAGTTGGACAGTCCCAAAATTTTTCCAATATCAAAGTTAGCAAACTTAGCGTACAAAGGAACAGCATAAACATAGTTGAGAACCAACATAGCCACGGTCAAGCCAATAGTTCCAGCTAGAGATCCTAGTAGGAAACGAAGGGTTGTCCGTTCCTTTTTCCAAATCAAAGCAAATACGATGACAAAAATTCCCAAAGCCACGATATTCATCGGCAAGCCAATGTAAGTATTCACTCCCTGACTGTTAAGAAGCAATTTCAAGAGTGAGCGAAGCAAGAGAACTCCTAGAGCAGCAGGCAAATCCATGACCACCAGACCCACAAGGACGGGCAAGATACTAAATTCGATCTTGAGGAAGGATGCCGCTGGTAAGAGCGGAAAGTCAAAGTACATCAGCACAAATGAGATGGCTGATAAGATTGCAATGGTCGAAAGTCGACGTGTGTTTGTCATAACAGGTTCCTCCAATTTTCTATAAAATCAGAAGAAGTTAGAAAGGATTCCTCTATCTATTCTCACTTTTTATATCCCAAAAGTTCCCTCTCACTCTATTAAGGAAATTCAAGTAAGCGGTTACAGTTTAGCTATAAATCTATCAGAACAGACAAAGCTATTCTTTCGTCTTCTCCCATCCAGACTATACTGTCGGTTGTGGAATCTCACCACATCAGCTTGCGCTCGCGGACTTATTTGGCTAAGATATTTTAGATTTATCTAGGCGTCGCAGTCGAAGATAATACTTAAAGTATATCGAGACAAGACAACGACGAGAAAGCTAAAATAGATAGTCAAATTTACCGCCGGTCGGGAATCACACCCTGCCCTGAAGACTCTTTTATCATAACAAAAAACGCTTGCA
The DNA here is from genome assembly GCF_013277015.1 of Streptococcus sp. 1032. Lineage (NCBI taxonomy): Bacteria > Bacillati > Bacillota > Bacilli > Lactobacillales > Streptococcaceae > Streptococcus > Streptococcus sp. 1032. The sequence goes on from NZ_VMMD01000012.1 coordinate 13,611, forward strand.
AGCGCAAGCATTTTGTTCATTTTCATTTTCATTTTTTATTTCAATTTATCCACTTCATAGGTATGAACAAGCTCAAGACCTGCAAAGTTCTGTTGACGGAGGGCTTCGTAGACAATCATGCAGACGGTATTCGACACATTGAGACTGCGGACATGTTCATCATTCATAGGAATACGGAGAGCCTTCTCAGGATGTTCGCGCATAAAGTCCTCAGGCAAGCCCTTGTCTTCACGTCCAAAGAGGAAATAGTGGTCCTCGTCAGTCGATAAATCCACCTCAGAATAGACTTTTTCAGCGAATTTCGAAATTAGATAGAGTTTTCCCTTCATCTGAGACATGAAATCTTCCAAACTCTCGTAAAAATAAATCTCTAGCTTATCCCAATAATCCAACCCAGCCCGCTTCATCTTGCGGTCATCGATAGGAAAGCCCATGGGCTTGATGATGTGGAGGGGAGAATTGGTTGCAGCGCAAGTACGCGCGATATTGCCTGTATTTTGTGGAATTTGTGGCTCAAATAATACAATGTGATTTGTCATGACTTGCTTCCTTTCACCATTGCAAAAAAATAGCCACACTGCCCGGAGTCAAGCTCAGCAAACAGCGTGGTTAAGGCATCGTTAACTTACCTCACAACAGGTTTGAAGTAAATCAGCGAAACTACTTTCTTAGTATAACACTTTCAGAATCATTGTCAATAGAAACGACTTGATTTTTTCAATTTTTTCAAGCTATTTCCAAGGGTTGTAAAATCGTCCCTGATTCTGCAAGATAAGTAGTAAACTAGCTACTAAAAACAAGGCTGCCAAGAACAAGGTAAGATAGTCTCCTTTTTTCAAGGCCTGATAACTATACCAAGTGCGTTTTTTCTCTTTCCCAAAGCGACGAAGCTCCATGGCGGTCGCGATGGTATCAATGCGTTCTAGCGAGCTAAAAATCAAGGGAGTGATAATGCGCAGATTGCCTTTGATTCGTTGCATTAGAGAAGCTTTCTTGGATAATTCCATCCCACGCGCTTCCTGAGACATCTTGATGGTAAAGAATTCTTCCTGCAAATCTGGAATATAGCGCAAGGTCAGGCTGACTGAATAGGCAATCTTATAAGGCACACCGATTTGATTTAAACTGGAAGCAAACTGACTAGGGTGGGTTGTCATCAAAAAGATAATAGCCAGAGGAATGGTGCAAAGGTACTTAATGGCCAGATTTAGCAGATAAAAGAGCTCCTGGCTGGTTAGAGTGTAGGACCCGATTCCCTGCCAAATCACACTTCTCTCTCCGTAAAGTCCAACCCCATACTCAGGAGAAAAGAGATAGACCATCAAGACGTTTAAAACGGCAAATACCGTCGCAAAAACTGCTACAAAGGAAACATCTTTAAAACGGATTTCTGACAAATAGAGGAGAAAGACCGAAAAAATAGCAATCAGAACAAGCAGTCTGGTATCATAGCTAATCATGGCAGCCAATGACACGAGAATGAAAAAGAGGAGTTTACCAGCTCCTGACAAGCGATGAATCACAGTATCTCTATGCTGGTAACCAATTAATTTAGCTTGCATCCTTCTCTCCTTTCTTTGTAAAATGCCGTTAAAGCAAGTGGATCCACGTCTAGTTTCTTGGCCAAGTTGAAGATTGAAGTTTCTTTTAGGTTGGCTTTTACTAACAGCTCAGGATTGCTCAAAAGACTAGCTGGATCGGTATCGGCAATCAATTCTCCATCAACCATGACAAGAGCACGATCAGAATAATCCAGCATCAATTGCATATCATGGGTAATCATGACAATGGTATGACCTTTTTGATGCAGTTCTTCAAGAAATTCCATAATCTCAGTATAGTTCTTCTGGTCTTGGCCTGCAGTCGGTTCATCTAGGAGAATAATTTCAGCTCCTAAGACCAAAATTGAAGCAATGGTGACACGTTTTTTCTGACCAAATGACAGGGCAGAAATGGGCCAATTACGGAATTCAAAAAGACCGCAGATTTTCAAGGTTTCATAGACTCTCGTTTCAATTTCCTTCTCATCCACACCTCGCAAACGGAGTCCTAGAGCCACCTCATCAAAAATCATATTAGTTGAAATCATTTGATTGGGATTTTGCAGCACATAGCCTACTCGTTCCGCCCGCTCTGCAACAGAATCTCCTTTTATATCCTGACCTTTCCAAAGATAAGAACCTTCCGTCTGGATAAAGCTACTTAAGGCCTTGGCAAGGGTTGATTTCCCAGCCCCATTTTTCCCGACAATGGCAATCTTTTCACCCTTTTTAATATCCAAATGTAGGGACTTTAAAATCGGTCTATCATCATAAGAAAATGACACGTCCTCTAATCTAAAGAGTGACTGCAATTCTGGGCTTTCTTTTACCAGTTCATTCTGCAACTGAACCTGACCTTTTGAGATAGACAAGTTATCCAGATTTGCTAATTGTTCTTCCTTAGCTAAATCCACACCTAATTGACGGAGAGTAGTTAGATAAAGGGGTTCGCGAATTCCATTTTGGGTCAACAAATCAGTCGCCAATAACTGATCAGGACTCCCATTAAAGAGGATACGGCCATCGTTTATCAAGACAATCCGATCCACAGAGCGATGCAGAACATCCTCTAAACGGTGCTCGATAATAAGGGTCGTCGTCCCCTCTTCCTTATGAATCTGGTCAATCAATTCGATAATATCCTGACCTGACTTGGGATCAAGATTGGCGAGTGGCTCATCAAACAAGAGAATCGGACTCTCATCAATCAAGACACCAGCCAGACTGACTCGCTGCTTTTGTCCACCTGACAAATCCTGAGGACGCTGATCCAGTAAAGAAAGAAGGTCCAGCTTTTCAGCCCATTTATAAACACGATTTTTCATCTCTTCTAGTCCTGTTACATCATTTTCCAGAGCAAAAGCCAAGTCCTCTGCCACGGACAAGCCGATAAACTGCCCATCTGTATCCTGCAAAACCGTGCTGACTAAATGAGATTTATCATAGACACTCATATCAAAAGCGGCTTGACCCTTGATCACAAATTCTCCAGACATCTGACCCTTGTAAATATTGGGAATAATCCCATTCAAACACTGACCCAAGGTAGATTTACCTGACCCAGATGGCCCAACAATTAAGACTTTCTCTCCCTTGTAAATGGTCAAGTCTACCCCTTGCAAGGTCGGTTCTTGTTGTGTTTTATACCGGAAAGAGAAATCCTTCCACTCAATTATAGCTTCTTTCATCTTACTCTCTTCATTCGCTTCTTAGACTTCTATTTTATCATAAATCTACCCCTTCTTGCAGTCTCTTCTCTTAAAATCTTAGCGCCAAAAAGATTCCTATCCTAGCTTACTTGCCTAACTAATCAATAAACAGCAAAAAGACTGGTTGCCCAGCCTTCCCCATCATTTTATACTCAATGAAAATCAAAGAGCAAACCAGAAAGCTAGCCACAAGTTGCTCAAAACACTGTTTTGAGGTTGCAGATAGAGCTGACGTGGTTTGAAGAGATTTTCGAAGAGTATTAGTCCTTTTTCAAACTTCCTGCACGAGTTTGAGTTCCTGCGTAGGCAAGCAAGAGAAGAGTTCCTGCAATAGCTACAGATACACCATTAGCAATTCCCGCAACAATCCCTTGTGCAAATACTTTTTCTGCCGCTTCTTGATAAATCACAACATCTCCAAGCGGTGCCAAGACACCCCAAACAAGGGCATTTGCAAGTAGTTGAATGAGGTTAAAAATAAGAATATCTTTCCAGTCAAAGACACCATTGATCACGCGAACGTACTTTCTAAATAGCCCCACAGCTAGACCAAAGAGCCCACTAGCGATAATCCAAGTCCACCACAGACCGTAACCAGCAAGAGAGTCCTTGATTGCATGACCAATCAACCCGACAAGCAAACCGATAATCGGTCCAAAAATAATAGAAAGTAGCGCTTGTACCGCATACTGAAGCTGGATGCTTGTATTGGGAACAGGGGTCGGAATGTTGATCATCCCGATGACGACAAAGAGGGCAGCGCCAATTCCGACAGCAACAACTTGTTTAATTGTAAATTTGATTTCCATACTATTTATTCTCCTATTTTATCCTTCTATTTTCTTTATTTCAATGGTCCAAGATGAACCGACACCCACATTATAGGCCTTGGCAAAAGAACCTTGGTTGATAGCCAGACCTAAACGATAGAGAGAGTTGATGTAAAGGATGGGTTGCCCAATTCTCACATCCGCAAATGATTTGCCATAAACAACCTGATTTTGATAGACCAGCATATCAGCGTGATAGATAGTCACTTCAAAACGGTCACCAAAGTCTGGTTCCAGTTTGTAAAATTCTTCTCGCGTGATAGAGGTCCAAAGCGAACCAAAACGCACATCCAGAATATCAATAGCTCCCTTCACCAAATGATCTTCAATGATGGTCTCTACGACTGGAAGCTCTACAATATGGTCTACACTGAGCTCTGGCCCCACTTCCTCAAAAGTAATGTGACCGCTGGCCAGTTTAGCACCAGTATAAGCATAAACATCACGACCGTGGAAGGTATAAGAATGCTCTGTGTTTTGACGTCTATTGGCCACTTCAGAAATTTCACGAATAGCTACAATGCCAACGTGTTTCTTGATAAAAGAAAGCGTTCCATTATCTGGCGTGACAATGTATTGATTTTTTGCAGTCTTGGCAACCACACTCTTACGTTTCGAGCCGACACCTGGATCGACAACCGATACAAAAGTCGTTCCCTCAGGCCAGTAATCCACCGTCTGAAAAAGACGGTAGCTCCCCTCAAAAATATTATAAGGCGTAATATCGTGCGTCAAGTGATGAATTTTTAAGGTTGGAGATTCTTCTAAAGCCACTCCAATCATAGCCGATACCGCACCATCAACCAGACCAAAGTCTGATTGTAATACCAGTAAATTATTATTCATTTTATCTCCTTGTATATCCTTTATCATACCATATTTCAGAGAAAGTCGCTAATAGCTATTTCAATTGGTTAGGGTATAGTTTTATCTTATAGCAAATTTTCACTAAAAGCTCTTGTTATTAGCTAGTAGGTGCATTTTTTCTTGAAAAAAGGTATGATAGTTACATCATGAAAAAGTAGGTTTTAATATGAAAATTATCCTTGTCGGAGGGGGAAAAGTTGGTTTTGCCCTCTGTCGCTCCTTGGTTGCAGAAAAGCATGATGTTTTGCTAATTGAGCAAGACGAAGCTGTCCTCAATCATATTGTTAATCGCTTTGATATCATGGGTATCCTTGGTAACGGGGCCGATTTTACCATCCTTGAGCAAGCCAGTGTCCAGGATTGTGATATCTTTATCGCCCTGACTGAATACGATGAAGTGAACATGATCGCAGCCGTTCTAGCCAAAAAAATGGGAGCTAAAGAGACCATCGTTCGGGTGCGGAACCCTGAATATTCTAACTCTTATTTCAAAGAAAAGAATATTCTCGGTTTTTCTCTTATCGTTAATCCTGAGCTCTTGGCTGCCCGCGCTATCGCGAATATCATTGACTTCCCCAACGCCCTCTCTGTCGAACGTTTCTTTGGTGGACGGGTCAGCTTGATGGAATTCACTGTTAAATCCTCCAGTGGTCTTTGCCAAATGCCCATTTCTGATTTTCGGAAAAAATTTGGCAATGTCATTGTCTGTGCGATAGAAAGAGATCATCAAATTATCATCCCAAGCGGTGACATGACTGTACAGGATAAAGACAGAATCTTTGTCACTGGTAACCGTGTTGATATGATGCTCTTCCATAATTATTTCAAGTCTCGTGCTGTGAAGAGTCTTCTCATCGTCGGTGCAGGTAGAATTGCCTATTATCTACTAGGCATTCTCAAAGACAGTCGTATCGATACCAAGGTCATTGAAATCAATTCTGAAATCGCTAGTTTCTTTAGCGAGAAGTTCCCAAATCTTCATATCGTTCAAGGAGATGGTACCGCAAAAGATATCCTGCTGGAAGAAAGTGCTCAACACTATGATGCCGTTGCGACTCTAACAGGAGTCGATGAGGAAAATCTGATTACCTCTATGTTCCTTGACAGGGTAGGTGTACAGAAAAATATTACCAAGGTCAATCGTACCAGTCTCCTCGAGATTATCAATGCGCCTGATTTTTCAAGTATTATCACACCTAAAAGCATCGCTGTAGATACAATCATGCACTTTATTCGTGGTCGGGTTAATGCCCAGTATTCAGACCTTCAAGCCATGCACCATCTAGCCAATGGCCAAATCGAAACCCTACAATTCCATATCAAGGAAGCCAATAAAATGACTGCCAAACCTCTTTCTCAACTCAAACTGAAAAAAGGGGTTCTTATTGCAGCCATCATTCGAAAGGGCAAGACTATTTTCCCAACTGGGGAGGATATGTTGGAAGTTGGAGATAAGCTCCTAGTAACAACTTTGTTGCCAAACATCACCAAGATTTATGACTTGATCGCGAGGTAAGAAATGAATAAAAGTATGATTCGCTACCTCCTTTCAAAGTTACTTTTGATTGAAGCCGTTCTTCTTTTGGTTCCTGTGTCTGTCGCTGTCTATTACCGTGAATCGAGCCAAGTCTTTACAGCCCTCTTTACAACGATTGGGATTCTCGTATTACTAGGCGGTTCAGGAATTTTACAAAAGCCAAAAAATCAACGTATTTATGCCAAGGAGGGAATCTTAATTGTTGCCCTCTGCTGGATCCTTTGGTCTTTCTTTGGCGGTCTCCCCTTTGTTTTTGCTGGACAAATCCCTAGCGTTATCGATGCCTTTTTTGAAATCAGTTCTGGGTTTACAACTACTGGAGCAAGTATCTTGAACGACATTTCGGTTCTCAGCCGTTCCCTCCTCTTCTGGCGAAGTTTTACCCACTTGATTGGAGGGATGGGAGTGCTCGTTTTCGCACTGGCTATTATGGATAATACCAAGAATAGCCACCTAGAAGTGATGAAGGCTGAGGTTCCTGGTCCCGTCTTCGGTAAGGTTGTATCCAAACTCAAAAATACTGCCCAGATTCTCTATCTCCTTTATCTAGCTCTCTTCTCCCTCTTTGTCATCATCTATTATCTAGCTGGTATGCCCCTATTTGATAGTTTTGTCATTGCCATGGGAACAGCAGGTACAGGAGGATTTACCGTCTATAACGACGGAATTGCTCACTATGGTAGCTCACTGATTACCTATCTAGTTAGTATAGGAGTTCTAGTTTTTGGGGTAAATTTCAATCTCTACTACTTCCTTATGCTCCGTCGCATCAAGGCCTTCTTTAGAGATGAAGAGCTTAGGGCTTACTTGGTCATCGTGCTGGTTTCTACAGGCTTGATTAGCCTTAATACCCTCTATCTCTACCCAGGATTTTCAAAGAGCTTTGAAATGGCCTTCTTCCAAGTTTCCAACATCATTACAACAACTGGTTTTGGATATGGAGATATTACCAACTGGCCCCTCTTCTCCCAGTTTATCCTCCTCTTTCTCATGGCAATCGGTGGCTCTGCTGGATCAACCGCAGGTGGACTCAAGGTTATTCGAGGCCTCATCCTTTCAAAAATTGCCAAAAACCAGATTTTGTCAATCCTATCGCCCCACCGTGTTTTGACCCTCCATGTTAATAAAACGGTGATTGATAAAGATACCCAGCATAAGATTCTCAAGTACTTTGTCATCTATGCTATGATTTTGCTAGCACTTATCTTTATTGTCAGCCTAGATAGCAATGATTTCCTAGTCGTTACCAGTGCTGTCTTTAGCTGCTTCAATAATATCGGGCCTATCCTAGGAACCACTTCTAGTTTCTCAATCTTTAGTCCCATCTCAAAAATTCTCCTCTCCTTTGCAATGATTGCAGGTCGTTTGGAGATTTACCCAATCCTCCTTCTCTTTATGAAGAGAACTTGGTCTAAGAGATAAAATACAACCACACCTTGTGTCTTACAAAGTGTGGTGTTTTTATTTTCATACTCTTCGAAAATAAAATTCAAACCACGTCAGCTTCGCCTTGCCGTATATGTGTGACTGACTTTGTCAGTCTTATCTACAACCTCAAAGCGGTGCTTTGAGCAACCTGCGGCTAGTTTGCTCTTTGATTTTCATTGAGTATCAAATACCTCCCGCAACTCAACAAGTATCTTTGAATCCCGGTCAGACATTTCAGTACCTGACTTAAGGAATTTAAGATCCCAAAAAACAACCCTCGGTCGACTGACCGAGGGTTCCTTATTTCATTATTCAAGAACTTAATTAGCTCAATGCATCCAAGGCGTCATCCATTGAAAGAACTTCGTGGAAGACACGTTGTGTCAATTCAGTTTTTTGTTCTGGAGTGAGGTATTTAGTGTTTACACAGTATCCAGAGATACGTACGATAACGTCTTCACCTGACATGATCTTTTCGTAAACATCGTTCAAGTCCATAACGTTCAAGTTAACGTGTTGTCCACCGTTTTCGAAGTAACCATCAAGGATTGTTACCAAGTTATCAACTTGTTCGTCACGAGTCTTACCAAGAGCGCGAGGTGATACTTGTGTAGTCAATGAGATACCATCAGCTGCATAACTAAAGTCAAGGCTAGAAAGTGAGTTCAAGTTTTGCAACCAACCACCTTTAGCTTTGTTAGATGGGTTAGCACCTGGTGAGAAGAATTCAAGTTTAGACAAGTTCACAGAACCATCTTCGTTGAGGTATACACCTTTGTGGACTGGTGAGTTACCAGTTTGTTTAGAGTAAGCAACGTTAGATGTGATTGTCAAAAGTGATACTGTAGCTTCTGCGTCTTTGTAAAGTTTGTGGCTACGTAGACGAGTAGTGTAAGCTTCGATCAACCATTCTGCCAATTCGTTTGAGCGTGGGTCATCTTCACCCCAACGTGGGTATTCACCGATTGTTTCGTAATCGTAGATATAACCATTTTCGTCACGGATTGGTTTAACTGTAGCGTATTTGATAGCTGACAATGTATCAACAGTGTTGGCAAATCCACAGATACCGAATCCCATGTTGGCACGTTGTTTAGTTGGCAAGAAGGCCATTTGAACAGCTTCATAGTTGTACTTATCAGTCATATAGTGGATGATATTCAAAGCATCTACGTAAGTGTCAGTCAACCAGTCAAGAGATTTTTCAAAGTTAGCTTTAACTGATTCAAATTCAAGAACTTCGTCACGGATTGGTTCGATGTCAAATACTTTGTAGTCTTTGTGTACATCGTCGTAACCACCGTTCAAACCAGTAAGAAGGGCTTTCAATACGTTTACACGCGCACCAAAGTACTGGATGTTGTGGCGTTGTTCTTCATTTTCTGGGTCAAGTGGAGACACACAGCATGAGATGCAGCTCATTTCACCATATCCGTCTTTAGCCATTGTTGTTACACCTTCATATTGGATTGAAGAGTGTTTGTGGCTCATGTGCATACAGTAGCGACGGAAGTTGTATGGCAATTTATCAGTCCAAAGAACTGTCAAGTTTGGTTCTGGAGAGTTACCGATGTTGTCAAGTGTGTTCAAGAAACGGTAGTCCATCTTAGTAACACGGTGACGACCGTCGTTACCCATACCAGCCATAGAAGTTGTGATGAAAGTTGGGTCACCTGAGTACAATTGGTCGTAAGCTTTTGTACGAGCAAATTTAACTGTACGAAGTTTCATAACGAAATCATCAACGAATTCTTGGATTTCCGATTCAGTAAATGTACCACGAGCAAGGTCACGCTCTGCAAAGATGTCCAATACGATTGGTACACGTCCTAGGGATGTAGCAGCACCGTTGATAACACGGCAAACAGACATGAAGGCGATGTTAACCCATTGGATTGCTTCTTTAACGTTCATCGCTGGTTTGCGAACATCAACTCCGTAAAGATCACCCAAGCGAACAACTTGTTGCAATGCTTGGTATTGAAGGTTGATTTCTTCACGAAGACGGATTGTTTCTTCATCGATTTCTTCGATTGCATTCCAATCGTTTACTTTTTCTTGCATCAAGTAGTCTGCACCGTAAAGAGCAAGACGTGCGTAAACACCGATGATACGTCCGCGTGAGTATGCATCTGGAAGACCAGTTACAGTGTGAGCGTGACGAGCGCGACGGATGTTTGAAGTGTAAGCGCGGAAGATACCGTCGTTAACTGTTGTTACGTATTTAGTGAAGATTTCGTGAACAGCTGGATCTGGTTCGTATCCATTTTCTTTCAAAGTAGTTTCAGCCATACGGATACCACCTTTTGGCATGAAGTTCAATTTGAAGAGTTCATCGTTTTGGATACCGAAGATAACTTCGTTTTCTTTGTCGATAAATCCAGCAGGAATATCAGCAATAGATGTTGGACGAGTGTCCATTGGGAAACGAGTTTCTTCATAGTGAGCCTTAGTTTCTTCTACAATTTTTTTGATATGAAGTGAACGTTCTGTTGGTCCTGCAAGGAAGCTTTCGTCTCCATCGTAAGGTGTGTAGTTAGCTTGTACGAAGCGTGATACACTTGCTTTTTCTTTCCAATCTACGCCTTTGAAGCCTTCCCAAGCTTTGTCAAAAATATCTTGTGCTTCAACAACTGTTTTAACAACCATGTTAATGTCCTCTTTTTTCTTTCTAGTAACAACCATCTGTTACATTTATGAGACAAGTATACCACACAGTAACCGATTTCAACAAGTGAAAATTCCCTATTTTTACACTTTCTTTTCTAAAACAGTCTGTTTTTTATCCCAAACTGTATTATATTTTTGAAAAAAATAAAGCCTCTTTTCCTTTTTTCAGAAAAAAGAGTATAATAAAAGAGAATAAGCGGTAAAAAGGGGATAGGTATGTTGATTTTTCCTTTGTTAAATGATTTGTCAAGAAAAATTATCCATATTGACATGGATGCCTTTTTTGCTGCGGTAGAAATCAGGGATAATCCTAAACTCAGAGGAAAACCTGTCATTATTGGAAGCGACCCTCGGCAAACAGGTGGGCGGGGAGTCGTCTCTACCTGTAGCTATGAGGCACGAGCTTTTGGTGTCCATTCAGCCATGAGCTCTAAGGAAGCCTATGAGCGTTGTCCCCAGGCCGTCTTCATCTCAGGAAATTATGAGAAATACAAGTCTGTGGGACTCCAGATTCGAGCTATCTTTAAGCGCTATACAGATTTAATAGAACCCATGAGCATTGACGAAGCCTATTTGGATGTGACAGAAAATAAACTCGGGATCAAGTCAGCGGTCAAAATTGCTCGCCTCATTCAAGAGGATATCTGGCAAGAAATCCATCTAACTGCTTCTGCTGGCGTTTCTTACAACAAATTCTTGGCTAAAATGGCCAGTGATTATCAAAAACCTCATGGTTTGACAGTGATTCTACCTGACCAAGCTGAGGATTTTCTCAAACAAATGGATATTTCCAAATTTCATGGAGTAGGAAAAAAGACAGTCGAACGTCTTCATCACATGGGTGTTTTTACTGGCGCTGACCTACTTGAAGTTCCTGAAGTGACCCTAATAGACCGATTTGGCAGACTGGGCTATGACCTTTATCGAAAGGCTCGTGGCATTCACAACTCTCCAGTTAAATCAAATCGCATCCGTAAATCAATCGGCAAGGAGAAAACCTACGGGAAGATTCTCCGTGCCGAGGAAGACATTAAAAAAGAGCTGACTCTTCTATCAGAAAGAGTCGCTCTCAATCTCAGTCAACAAGAAAAAGCTGGAAAAATTGTCATTCTGAAAATTCGCTACGAGGACTTTTCAACTCTTACTAAACGAAAAAGTCTGGCTCAAAAAACACAGGATGCTAGTCAGATAAGCCAAATCGCCCTGCAACTCTATGAAGAGTTAAGCGAGAAAGAAAGAGGTGTCCGCCTGCTGGGGATTACCCTGACTGGATTTTGAAACTCAATGAAAATCAAAGAGTAAACTAGGAAGCTAGCCGCAGGCTGCTCAAAACACTGTTTTGAGGTTGCAGATAGAGCTGAAGAGATTTTCGAAAAATATAAAACCTTGAAGAGCCTGGACCCTTCAAGGTTTTTCTTATACAAATAAACGGACAAAGCTATAAAGTAGCAAGACACTACCAAGCACGATACGGTATTTACCGAAAAGGGTAAAGTCGTGTTTTTTCACATAGCTTGTCAAGAAACGAATAGCCACCATGCTGACTGCAAAGGCGACTCCCATCGCAACCAAGAGCAAGAACAATTGTCCAAAGCTCAAGAGCTGTCCTGCTTTCACAAATTTGAAAATCTTTAAGGCGCTAGCTCCAAACATAACAGGAATCCCAAGATAGAAGGTAAATTCTGTCACAACAGAACGACTGGTTCCATTTAACAAACCACCGACAATCGTTGCACCTGAACGGCTAGTCCCTGGTAAAAGGGCAAGAACTTGGAAGAGACCGATATAGAAGGCTGTCGTATAAGGAAGCTTGTCCAACTCTGTTACACTTGGCTCGATGGCACGCGCTTTATTGCGCTTTTCCAAATAGATAAAGGCAATCCCGTAGATAATCAACATGAGAGCAACAGAAATCATGTTATGGAAGTGGGTATCAAACCAATCATCAAATTTAAAGACGCCAAGCAAAGGCAAGGTCGCAATCAAGACCTTCAACCATAGTCTCCAAGTCTTACGAACTTCCTGTTTGTCCTTAGTCGGTTTAAAGGGATTTAGTTTATTAAAGTAAATCACCATGACTGCTAAAATAGCACCAAGTTGAATCACGACATTAAACATGGACATAAAGGCTTCATTTTGATTTTGGTATTGGATAAATTCCTCTGCTAAAATCAAGTGACCTGTACTGGAAATCGGCAACCATTCCGTAATTCCTTCAACAATTCCGAAGAAGATAGATTTTAAAATTTCAATAAGATACATAGATTACTCCTTTTTTCTATCTCCCATTATAGCATACTTTTTCAGTCTATGGCAGTTCTCTTTAAAAGGCGCCGATACTGCCACCGCCTCCGCCTCCAGAGAAGCCTCCGCCAGAACTTCCACTTCCAGAAGATACGGAGTAGGTACTTGCTGTATTTGCGACACTAGCATAATGGCTCATTTGCGCGCTTGAATGATAAAACATACTGTGCCAGCCATAAGCTACATAGAGATTGATATCTGGATTTTCCACTTGAATCTGATGAACCTTCATCAAATGACTAACCTTGTCCGCATAGCCAAATAGGGTAGCATAGACCAAGAGGCGATTCCAGACCACAATACTTTCCAACTCAGCCTGATCCAATCGTGCAATCTCACGCAACATATTTTCAAAACTGGTCCAGAGATAGTATACTTCTGCTCCTGCTTCATTTAGGACACCATCGCGATTATCTAGCCGAAGCTTCCAATAATAGAAAACAGCCAAAACCAAACCTAGAAAACCAAGTATAGGCAAGGGGAGGAAAAGATAGCCATAAACATCCAAACTGTACAAGAACAAACCAAATCCGATAAATAGGGGTAGGATAGTAGAGAGTCCCATCCCCACTTGCAAGGCCTTTTCTCCACCAGTCAAGGGACGATAGTAATCCGGAAGCCCCCAGAAGGAAACTCGATTTCTCACTCCTTCTTGCATCTGGTTCAATACTTCTTCAAAAGAAGATTTGAGCTGACGCCCCTTTGCTTGAATCCGTTTTTCATCAGAGACTTTTGCTCTACGATAAAGACTATCAGATACCTTGTAATCCGCAAACAAATTGGAAAGAGTTTCTTCTTTTTTGCCTGAAAAAGCCAGATTTAGACAGTCTTTCTCAAAGCTTGACAAACCATCTTCTTTTACTAGCCTCAAACCAACTGCATCTCCTTCTGAAATGATAGAGACATTCCCACGGTCTATCACATCTAGCAAGGTAGCTTGAATAAGTTGGTCAAAGGTAAATTTACCTGCTCCTTTTGTTAGAGGACTCACTTCCTCCAAGGAGGTAGAGTAGACAGCCTCTGATAAAACCATAGGCTCTAATTCCATTGGTGGTTCATAGAGACGATGATTTTTGGCATATTTGACCGAAGGAGTGGTCTTTCTTCTATAAATAAAATAAAAGCAAATACTCAATAACAAGGAGATGGAAAGTATGGAAGGAAAGACCCAAGTAACGAGCTGCATACTCTGATCTTTTTCTCTAACAATCGAGTCTTCTATCTTATTAAACTCTTCTAAATGATTTCCTTTCAATCCCTGATCCCTAGCGCTAGCAAAATCAGTTCGAGGCCAATAGGCATGCAATTCAACTCCACGCTTAGCCGGAAGATTGTCCAAACGAATAGTATAATCAAGGCTACTCTTTTCAATCGTTCCCTCTCTAAAAAGTTTGCCTGTATGGAAAAAGAGTTTTTCAGCCCCCTTCTCTCCCCTTACATGAAATTCAAACTTTCCAATAGCCCCTGAACTATCTGTTAAAGGCTGCCAATTTAATTCAGCGATGTCATCATATAGGAAAAGCAAATTTTTTAAGTTCCATGTAAGCTCAACTTCAACTGTGTCGCCTTCCTGGCCTGGATTATAGACTCTCACAGTATAACCATTCGCTTCTTCTGTCACTTCACTCGTAACGTCTGCTAGTTCAGCACCATTTTTCGCAGCCTGAACCTTTGGATGAGGATCAATGTCAAATCCACTAGGCATCTTGCCAGCACGTCCAAGTCCCACGATTTGGCCCTTAAAGTCCTCCTCAAACTGGTAAACTATCTTTTGTCTAAATTCTGCCGTATTATCTGCATGAATATACAAATCACCTTGATAAGAGTTTATCTTGAAATCAATGGCAAAAACAGAAAGTGGCAGAAGGCAAAACAAGCCAAACATCAGTAAGAAAAAAGTTTTTTTCATCAACTAAGCCCCCTTTTTATCTTTCTTATCATTATAGCATTTTTTCGTAAGTAAAGGCTTACTTATGTTGAAAAATTACGCATTTTTCGATAAAATAGGAGACAGTTATTTTTTAATAGATTAGAATAGGAGAAATCATGAGAAAAATATACTTATCTATTTTCACAAGTCTCTTGCTGATGCTGGGACTTGTCAATGTTGCTCAAGCCGATGAATATTTACGCATCGGGATGGAAGCAGCATATGCTCCCTTTAACTGGACTCAGGATGATGATAGCAATGGGGCTGTCAAAATCGATGGGACTAACCAGTATGCTAACGGATACGATGTTCAAATCGCCAAGAAAATCGCTAAGGACTTAGGCAAAGAACCTTTAGTTGTTAAAACCAAGTGGGAAGGTCTAGTCCCTGCCCTTACTTCCGGTAAGATTGACATGATTATCGCAGGTATGAGTCCTACTGCCGAGCGTAAACAAGAAATTGCCTTTTCAAGTAGTTACTATACTAGCGAACCAGTTCTACTAGTCAAAAAAGATTCTGCCTACGCAAATGCTAAATCTTTGGATGACTTTAATGGTGCGAAAATCACTTCTCAACAAGGTGTCTACCTTTATGACTTGATTGCACAAATCCCAGGTGCTAAAAAAGAAACAGCCATGGGAGACTTCGCTCAAATGCGCCAAGCTCTTGAGGCTGGTGTCATCGATGCCTATGTTTCTGAACGACCAGAAGCTCTGACTGCTGAAGCTGCGAACTCTAAGTTTAAGATGGTCCAAGTAGATCCAGGTTTCAAAACTGGGGAAGAAGATACAGCTATCGCCATTGGACTTCGTAAAGATGACAATCGTATTAGCCAAATCAATGCCAGCATTGAAACCATTTCAAAAGACGACCAAGTTGCCTTGATGGATCGTATGATCAAGGAACAACCTGCCGAAGCTACAACAACTGAAGAGACTAGCAGTAGTTTCTTTAGCCAAGTTGCTAAAATTCTTTCTGAAAACTGGCAACAACTCTTGCGTGGTGCTGGTATCACTCTTTTAATCTCTATCGTCGGAACCATCATCGGTCTCATCATCGGTCTTGCCATTGGTGTTTTCCGTACTGCTCCTCTCTCTGAGAATAAAGCCATTTATGGATTACAAAAACTAATCGGCTGGATCCTCAATGTCTACATTGAAATTTTCCGTGGTACGCCAATGATCGTTCAATCGATGGTTATCTACTATGGAACTGCCCAAGCTTTCGGGATCAACCTTGACCGTACACTAGCTGCTATCTTCATCGTTTCAATCAACACCGGTGCCTACATGACTGAAATCGTCCGTGGTGGTATCCTAGCAGTTGACAAGGGACAATTTGAAGCTGCGACTGCTCTTGGTATGACTCATAACCAAACCATGCGTAAGATTGTCCTCCCTCAGGTTGTCCGCAATATCCTACCAGCAACTGGTAATGAATTTGTCATCAATATCAAAGATACATCTGTATTGAACGTTATCTCTGTTGTCGAACTTTATTTCTCAGGAAACACCGTGGCGACGCAAACCTATCAATACTTCCAGACATTTACAATCATCGCCGTGATTTACTTTGTCCTCACCTTCACCGTAACACGTATCCTACGCTTCATCGAACGCCGCATGGACATGGATACCTATACTACCGGTGCTAACCAAATGCAAACGGAGGATTTGAAATAATGACCCAAGCAATCCTTGAAATTAAACACCTCAAAAAATCCTATGGACAAAACGAAGTGTTAAAAGACATTTCTCTCACCGTCCACAAGGGAGAGGTCATCTCTATCATCGGAAGCTCTGGAAGCGGGAAATCGACCTTCCTACGCTCCATTAACCTACTTGAAACGCCAACTGATGGGCAAATCCTTTATCATGGACAAAACGTCCTCGAAAAAGGCTATGACCTCACGCAATACCGTGAAAAGTTGGGGATGGTTTTCCAATCCTTTAACCTCTTTGAAAATCTCAACGTGCTTGAAAACACAATCGTCGCTCAGACAACTGTCCTTAAACGCGAACGTACAGAAGCTGAAAAGATTGCCAAAGAAAACCTAGAAAAGGTCGGCATGGGAGAACGCTACTGGCAAGCGAAACCAAAACAACTCTCAGGTGGTCAAAAACAACGTGTGGCCATCGCTCGTGCCCTTTCAATGAATCCAGACGCTATTCTCTTTGATGAACCAACATCAGCTCTCGATCCAGAAATGGTTGGAGAAGTCCTCAAAATCATGCAGGACCTGGCTCAAGAAGGCTTGACCATGATTGTTGTAACTCACGAAATGGAATTCGCCCGTGATGTCTCTCACCGTGTTATCTTCATGGATAAGGGTGTAATCGCTGAAGAAGGCAAACCAGAAGACCTCTTCACCAATCCTAAAGAAGACCGTACAAAAGAATTCCTTCAACGCTATCTCAAATAAAAAGAAAAGGCTGCATCAATCGTGCAGTCTTTTTGCTGTCCAAAATGAAAAGGCAGATTCTCTATCTCTACTACTTGAGGGTCAAGAATCCGCCGTTATCCAAAGATTAATCTTCAAATTTTTCATGATTTTTTTCATAGAAATCAATTAGGCCTAGGGCTGTTTCAAATGAAATATTTTTTACTTTTGCACGACCCTGCGCCAGAGCAATGATAGACATTTCACGCGCATTCGTTTCTTTAGAGATACGGTAGCCTGTGATTTTCTTATCACGAACCCAGCCAACAACTGATTCTACTTTTTCAAAGTTTGACTTAGCCATGTTTTTCTCCTATTTTCTTCTTTACAATATTTAATTGTATACGTTTTTACTACTTTTGTCAATAAAAAAACATATATTCAATAAAATAAATGATCTAGAATATTCTTACTTCCTTTTTAAAGCCGATAATATATAGGTTTTACTAGCCTCTACACCATAAATATTTGCTAATAAAAATATTGTATTATTACCCTCTTGAGGTGCAAAATTATTCAAGCTCTTAAAAAAATGCTTCTCTATTCCCGTAAGATAGCTTATTTCTTCAATTTAAGAACTGAAGATGACAGTCCTAACCTTTAGAAATCCAAGCATTCACTAGCTCAAAACTCCTATCTTTCTTCCTCAAGAAATCATCTGAGAGATAGTTATTCCTTATATTCTTCAAATTCATCACTCATTTGGATATTGAAGTGCTAACCTAAAACCAAACACCCGATTCTCTAAACCATCCTTAATAAAGATGACAAGATGGATAAGCTCAGTCAATTACTTATATATCCTTTTAATATGGTATGTTTGTCAATAAAAAGAAATCAAATCACATCTTAAAGACCGTGTGAGTTTACTTTTCAAAATAGATGGGAAATCAAAATGAAGGATGGAAATCTGAGCCAAACATCATAAGTGCTATAATGAACAGAAGTAAGAATTGCACGATAAGCTTCCTAAAACCATAGGAATCGCCCCCTTTCTTCATCTTCATTATAGCACCTATACATCAGTTGTGCAAATAATATGATATTTTTTTATTAGTCCTCAGACAAGCATATTATAAAGCGTTTCATTCCCATTTAAGTTAATATAAGCCGGATCAAAACCTTCCATTCTACGGATCAAACCTGCATAATCATGCTTATCTGCTAAAGCGATCCCAATTAAGACTGGCCCTGTCCCCTTACTAGCTCGTTTGATATACTCAAAACGTGTGATATCATCATTTGGCCCCAGGATATCATTTACAAACTCACGTAAAGCCCCTGGACGCTGTGGAAAATTGACCACAAAGTAATGCTTGATCCCATCATAAATCAAGGCACGTTCTTCCATTTCTGGCATACGGTTGATATCATTATTTCCTCCAGAAATGATACAACAAATGGTTTTCCCCTTGATATATTCAGCTAAAACCTCTAAAGAGGCGATACTAGCCGCTCCAGCAGGTTCTGCAACAATCCCTTGCTTAGAGTAGAGGTCAATCAAGGTTTCAGAAATCAATCCCTCATCGACACCTACCAAAGTTTGAACATGTTGACGAGTTGCCTCATAGGTCAACTGTCCTACCTTTTGCACAGCAATCCCATCCGCAAATTTGTCAATTTCTTTGAGTTTGACTGGACCACCAGCTTCAAAAGCAGCCTTCATAGAACGCGCTCCATTAGCCTCTACCCCAATGACTTCAATCTCTGGACTTGTTTCCTTAATATAAGTAGAAACCCCAGCAATGAGACCACCACCTCCAACAGGAACTAAGACAGCATCAAAATCAATCGATTCTTTTCGAGCTTCTTCTAAAATCTCATAAGCAACAGTCCCTTGACCTGCTTGGACATGAGCATCATCAAAGGGATCAATAAAGGTACGATTTTCAGAGACTGTAAATTCTTGAGCTGCTTTAGCTGAGGCATCAAAGGTATCTCCAACTAGTTTAATGGTCACGAAATCCCCACCAAAAAAGCGAACCTGCCCAATTTTTTGTTGCGGAGTAGTAATGGGCATAAAAATAGTAGCAGGAATTTTCATCTCATTACAAGTATAGGCAACTCCCTGCGCATGATTTCCCGCAGAAGCGCAGACTACTCCACGCTCACGCTCTTCCTTGCTGAGCTGAGAAATAGCATAATAGGCACCACGAATTTTAAAGGAACGAACACGTTGGGCATTTTCCTTTTTCAAATAAATCTTAGCACCATACTTCTCCGATAAATAATGGTCATAATCAAGCGGTGTATTCACAACCACACCGTTCAAGACCTTGTGAGCCTTGATAATATCTTTTGAACTTAACATCTTTTTCTCCTAGACTATTTCATACTTATCGCAATCCATCCCCTTAAAAGTGAGATGAATTGATTATAAAAGCGAGTTAGTCCCCCAACTCGCCTTCACCTTAATTTCTATCAATTAGTTATAGATTTTGAATGCATCATCGTCGTTTTTACCAACGAAAGGCATTGCTTTACGCAATTCTGCACCAACTTTTTCAATTTCAAGGTTAGCTGCTTGTTCACGGTAAGCAGTCAATTTTGGACGTCCAGCTTTGTAGTCATTGACAAAGTCATTTGCAAATTTACCATTTTGGATGTCTGCCAAGACAGCTTTCATATTTTCTTTAACTTGCTCAGTGATTACACGTGGACCTGATACATAGTCACCATATTCAGCAGTGTTTGAAATAGATTGACGCATTTTCTTGAATCCACCTTCGTAGATCAAATCAACGATCAATTTCATTTCGTGAAGAACTTCAAAGTAAGCCAATTCTGGAGCGTAACCTGCTTCTGTCAAGACTTCGAAACCTGCTTCGATAAGGGCAGTCAAACCACCACAAAGTACAGCTTGTTCACCAAACAAATCTTCTTCAGTTTCTTCTTTGTAAGTTGTTTCAAGAAGACCTACACGAGCTGCTCCAACACCTTTACACCAGTCCATAGCAATGTTTTTAGCATTTCCTGTTGCATCTTGGTATACTGCGTAAAGAACTGGAACACCAAATCCTTCTTCATAAGTACGACGTACCAAGTGTCCTGGTCCTTTAGGTGCACACATAAAGACATCTACATCTGCAGGAACTTTGATAAATTCGAAGTGAATGTTGAAACCATGAGCAAATCCAACTGCATTTCCAGCTTCCAAGTTTGGAGCGATTTCTGCTTCGTAAAGTTCTTGTTGGATTTCGTCTGGTGCCAAAATCATGATAACATCAGCCAATTTAGTAGCTTCTGCTACTGTATAAGTGTCAAATCCGTCTTCTTTTGCTTTGTCAAAAGATTTACCTGGACGTACACCGATGATGACATCGCGACCTGAATCACGCAAGTTTTGAGCATGCGCATGTCCTTGTGAACCATAACCGATAACGGCGATTTTTTTACCGTCAAGTGCTGCTACTTTAACATCTTTTTCGTATTCCATTTGAACTGCCATAGTTTTTCTCTCTTTTCTATTATTTATTGCCTTTTAGGCTGGTTTAACAAATTTAAAATATTTTTATACTCAATGAAAATCAAAGAGCAAATTAGGAAGCTAGCCACAGGCTGTACTTGAGTACGGCAAGGCAAAGCTGACGTGATTTGAATTTGATTTTCGAAGAGTATTAATCGCGGGTAAATCCAGTTGCACCCGTACGAGCGATATTGCGAATACCGTATGGTCGAATGACTCGCAATAGAGCTTCACTCTTTTCGGCATTTCCTGTCATTTGAATGGTAATCGAGCTTGGCGCTACGTCTACCACTGTTGCACGGAAAGGTTGAATAATGGCTAGAATCTCAGCTCGCTTCTCAGCTGGCGCTGACATCTTAACCAAAATCACCTCGCGCTCCAAATGAGGCTTGTCTGTAATATCTCGAATGCGAATCACATCAATCTGACGATTAAGTTGCTTGATGATTTGCTCCACTTCATCATGTGAAGCTACATCAATAATAATGGTAATACGCGATACATTCGGATCTTCTGTTGCTCCAACAGAGATGCTTTCGATATTAACCTGACGACGAGACAGAACGCCGGTAAAGCGATTGAGAACTCCTGAACGATTTTGTAGTTTTGCTGTTAACATTCTACGCATGGAACTTCACCCCCAACATCTCATGATTACTCTTACCAGCTGGCACCATTGGCAACACCTGTTCCTTACGAGAAATATCTACCTCGATTAGCATAGGAACATTCTCAGTAATGACTTCAAGGTCTTGAGCCAAGGTCTCAGGATTGTCAAACTTATAGTTTTTAATACCGTAAGCTTGTGCCATCAGTTGAAAATCAGGAAGAGTATCGAAGACTGACTCTGATGTTCTACCTTCATAGAAGGATTCCTGCCACTGGCGGACCATTCCAAGCGAGTGGTTGTTCAACATAACCACCTTGATTGGCACCTTGTAAATGTTCAAAATCGCCAATTCCTGGTTAGTCATTTGGAAACCGCCATCCCCAACAAACAAGACTACTTCCTTATCTGGGTTGGCAATTTTGGCACCAATTGCTGCTGGAATTCCAAATCCCATGGTTCCTAAACCACCTGAAGTCACTAACTGACGTTCATTTTGGTAGGGATAATACTGGGCTGTCCACATTTGGTGTTGACCAACGTCTGTTACCACGATGGCATCTCCATTTGTCAATTCACCAATTCGTTCAATAACAGCTTGTGGCTGAACCACACGCTCTTTCTTGTCATAAGAACGAACACGGTTCTTGTCTTTCGTGACTTTCTCAATCCATTTCTCAGTATTGTTATGAACGGTTGGTTCCGCCAGCAACATTTGCAAGGCTTTCTTAGCATCTCCAACCACAGGAATATCTGCACTGATAATCTTACCAATCTCGGCTGGGTCAATATCAATGTGGGCAACCTTAGCATTCTTAGCGAAAGTCTTAGGATTTCCCGTCAAACGGTCATCAAAACGAGAGCCAATACTAATCATAAAGTCCGTCTCTGTCATGGCAATATTCGCTGCGAATGATCCGTGCATGCCTCCCATTCCAAGGAAGAGTGGATGACTTGTTGCAATCGTTCCTTGACCTAAGAGCGTTGTTACGACTGGAATTTGATAGCGTTCTGCAAATTCATTTAATTCTGCAGCTGCTTCAGCATAACTAATTCCACCACCAGCTAGCAAGACTGGCTTTTTAGCCTTGGATAATTGCTTCAAGATTTTCTTGATTTGCATATCATTTGGCTCAAGAGTCGGCTGATAGCTTGGTAGGTTTACTTCTGGTGAATAAATGAAATCTGTTTCCAAAGCAGATACGTCTTTAGGTAGGTCAATAACAACTGGCCCTGGTCGACCTGTCGTTGCGATATGGACAGCTTCCGTAATGATTCGAGGGATATCAGCTGTCTCACGAACTTGGTAATTGTACTTAGTGATTGGCATGGTAATTCCCACAATGTCTGCCTCCTGAAAGGCATCCTTCCCAATCCCTGCTCGCGCCACCTGACCTGTAAAGACCAAAAGAGGAACACTATCGCTCATGGCATCCGCAATCCCTGTAATGGCATTTGTTGCTCCAGGTCCGCTAGTGACGACGGCAACACCCAACTTTCCAGTTGATTTGGCATAACCTTCAGCTTCATGCAAACAACCTTGCTCATGACGTCCTAGAATGTGGCGAATGCCTTTAAAATTATATATCGCATCATAAAAAGGCAAGACTGCACCACCAGGATAACCAAAGATGGTATCAATTCCTAAATCACGAAGTGTTTCCAAAACTAGATCCGACCCCGTCTTAGGAGATTCTAAACTGATTTTCTCCATTGTTCCCCTTTCTTTCCTCTTAAAAATAACTTGTTACTATCATACCATTTTTTCAAGATTTTTCAAGAGAAAAGAAGAAATTTTCTGAATTTTCTATTTTAATGTTTATTTATGAATGTTATTTTTGTTTTTATTAAAAAAGATACCGATTTCATTTACTAAAAAAGAAAAAAGAACCGATTTCTCAGTCCTTCATTAATCTTATTCCACACTAAATAGGTATGGATAAACAGGTTGTTGGCCTTGGTGAATCTCGACTTCAAGGTCTTCGAATTCTTCTGCGATTTCTTGAGCAATTTCATTGGCAAGTTCTTCGCTTCCGTCTTCACCGACATAGAAGGTTACGATTTCACTATCTTCATCCAACATATGTTTCAAGGTTTCTGTCAAGGTTTGGTGCATGTCAGGGTTTGACACGAGAATTTTCCCATCCACCATACCAAGATTATCGTTTTCATGGATTTCCAAACCATCAATGGTTGTATCACGTACAGCTGTTGTGACGCTTCCGCTAACGACATCGCTAAGAGCAGCTGTCATACGCTCTTGGTTTTCTTCGATGGACTTGCTTGGATCAAAAGCAAGAAGACTTGTCAAACCTTGAGGAAGAGTACGAGCTTCTACCACTACTGCTGGTTGCTCCAAAACTTCTGCTGCAGATTGAGCTGCCATGAAGATATTTTTGTTGTTTGGCAGGAAGATGATGTTACGAGCGTTGACCTGTTCAACAGCCTTGATAAAGTCTTCAGTTGAAGGGTTCATAGTTTGACCACCTTCGATAACATAATCCACACCTTGAGAACGGAAGATATCTGCTAGACCTTTACCAGCCACTACAGCAATCAAAGCATACTCTTTTTCTTCAGCAGGCTTGCTAACTTGAGTAGCTTCTTTCTCAACCTGTGCTTCGTGTTGGTTGCGCATATTGTCAACTTTTACCTTGACCAAGCTACCATATTTGAGTCCTTCTTGCATAACAAGTCCTGGATCTTCTGTATGAACATGGACTTTGACGATTTCATCATCATTGACAACGAGGAGAGAGTCTCCAAGCTCATTCAAGTAGTTACGGAATTCGTCGTAGTCAAAATCTTTAGCATAGGTTGGACCTTGTTTAAGAGCTACCATGATTTCAGTACAATAACCAAATGTGATGTCCTCAGTCGCTACATGACCAGCCACAGACTTATGATGCTCTGCATTGATCATCTCACTCATGTTGGCAGGAGTCGCTACAAAGTCCTCAGATGCAATATATTCGCCAGTAAGGGCTGAAAGGAAACCTTCGTAGATGAAGACCAACCCTTGACCACCTGAGTCCACAACGCCAACTTCCTTCAAGACTGGAAGCATGTCTGGCGTTTTAGCTAGAGCTGTTTTAGCACCTTCTAAAGCTGCACGCATGACTTCAACAGCGTCATCTGTTTGCTCAGCTTTTTTCTTAGCACCGATAGCAGCACCACGAGAAACTGTCAAAATCGTTCCTTCAACTGGCTTCATCACTGCCTTATAGGCAACTTCCACACCTGATTGGAAGGCAAGGGCCAAGTCTTGACCTGTTAACTCGTCTTTATCCTTGATAGCTTGTGAAAATCCACGGAAAAGCTGAGATGTAATAACTCCTGAGTTCCCACGCGCACCCATCAAAAGACCTTTGGCAAGAATGCTCGCTACCTCGCCAACTGTAGAAGCTGGCTTGTCTGCAACTTCTTTGGCTCCATTTTCAATGGTCATCCCCATATTTGTCCCAGTATCTCCATCTGGAACTGGAAAGACGTTTAATGAATTGACATATTCAGCTTGCTTATTCAAGCGAGTTGATGCAGCCTGCACCATTTCTTGAAATAAGCTAGTAGTAATTTTTGACACGGTTATTCTCCTACAACTTTGATATTTTGAATGTAGACATTTACAGTCTGAGCAGTAATTCCAAGCTGGTTTTCCAAGCTAAAGGCAACACGCTCTTGAATGTTTTTTGACACTTCACTAATCTTTGTTCCGTAGCTCAACACGGTATACACATCAACTGCAATGCTGCCATCTTCGGCTGCCTTTACGACGACACCTTTGGAATAATTTTCCTTACCTAGAAGGGCTTGAAAATTATCTTTGAGGGCATTTTTACTAGCCATACCGACCACACCAAAAATCTCAGTTGTTGCACCGCCTACGACAGTTGCAATCACTTCATCTGTTAGTTCGATTTGACCATCTTTTGTATTGATTTTTACAGTCATCCTTTTTACCTCAACTAGTTGATACTCTATTTTATCATATTTCAGCCCGAGTGTAAAAGCAGAATAGTGTATCAGCGGATATTTACTCTGCTTTTAAAATGATTTTTTCACTCTGACAAAAGAAAAAGACCCTGAGGTCTCCTTACTTTTATTATTAAACGCGTTCAACTTTACCTGATTTCAAAGCACGAGCTGAAGCCCAAACTTTTTTAGGTTTACCATCGATAAGAACAGTAACTTTTTGAAGGTTTGGTTTTACGGCACGTTTTGTTTGGTTCATCGCGTGTGAACGGTTGTTTCCTGATACAGTCTTACGACCTGTAAAGTAACATACTTTAGCCATTTGTGTTTTCCTCCTATTAGATCTAATATAGCGGATGTGCTAGCACCACATACCGTACTATGTTATCACACTTTCTTCATTTTTGCAAGGGAATTGGAAGATTTTTTTATTTATTGTGATTCGAATGTGATAATGTCTTTAGTAAATCGAACGTGAAAATGTCTCATTTGATAGAATAGTCATATGAAAAGGATCCAACTAAATATGAATGAAACGAAAAAATATCTTGTGATAACAGCTATTGCCCAATGAAAAAAAACAAAGAAACGAGCCTGTGTCGAACTCAATCTTTCTGAAAGACAAATCAATCGTCTGCTACTGGCCTATCAACCGAAAGGAAAAGAATCCTTCAGACACGGAAACAGAGAATTGGAAGATTTTTTATTTGTGTCTTAAATCAGATCTTACGTGACATTTTCTGCTCTCCACATGTCATTGTTAATTAACAAAAAACCAGCATTGAAAATAGGTGTATAAAAATCATCTCTAACTGCTACTAAGGAGATGCCTGTCAAGTCCAAGTCCCACAGCTCATCTATCTGTTTTCTTACGATAATATCCGAGTCTAAATACAGTACACGAACCTCACTTACATACTTAGGGATAAAATACCTAAATAAGGGAGCGTAAGAAAGTCCCTCAAAAGGGAGACGATAACCTTTCAGAATCCTACTGTTAATCTGAACGTTCACAATCTCACTGTTCAAAGTTTCTAGTCTTTTCTCCATCACTTGGAACCATTCTCGTGGAAGATCATCATTAAAAATATAAAACTTCCGATTATCATGATGAACACAAAGAGATTTTATCGTAGTCTCAACTTTATTCATACTGAGCATTACCTGCGCCTAAGATAATCGCTTTTTTCTCTTCTTTCACTCTTTATCTCATTTCTTTTTATTCCCATCATATGTTTCTACGTAACCATTATTTTCGCCCATTCGTTCGTAAAACCATACCAGTGGAAATTTTAATTGAAGTCCCATTACGGTTTACGATTTTCACATTACGACACGAAGAGATGAAAACAATCTTTTTTCGCCGATGAGTTAGTAAGGCAATTAGCTAGGCAGCTTCCTTCCCATTATGACGGCAAAGCGTTTTGGTAAGGCTATCTTTTACACTACGACACTGAGTTTTACAAATCGATTCCATTTGTAAAACTCAGTTAGTGAGGCAGTTAGCTAGTTCGCCAAATAGCGACTAGCGTCCAACAATTTGGAACTTTAGTTCCAATTGTTGGTACTGAGTCACATTTTCTCTTCCAACTCTACATCTGGATACTTGTCTGCAAACCAACGGAGGGCAAAGTCATTTTCAAAGAGAAAGACTGGTTGGTCGAAACGGTCTTTGGCCAAGATATTTCGGCTTGACGACATGCGTTCATCCAAGTCCTCAGGCTTGATCCAACGAACGGTCTTTTTACCCATTGGGCTCATGACAACTTCTGCATTGTACTCGCCTTCCATGCGGTGTTTAAAGACTTCAAACTGGAGCTGACCAACAGCTCCCAGCATATACTCACCTGTTTGGTAATTCTTATAAAGCTGAATGGCACCTTCTTGCACCAATTGCTCGATTCCCTTGTGGAAAGATTTTTGCTTCATGACATTCTTAGCAGATACTTTCATGAAAATTTCAGGTGTAAAGGTTGGTAGGGGTTCAAATTCAAATTTGTTTTTGCCAACTGTCAAGGTATCTCCAACTTGATAAGTACCTGTATCGTAAACACCGATAATATCACCTGCTACAGCGTTTGTTACATTCTCACGACTTTCAGCCATGAACTGAGTGACATTCGAAAGTTTAGCCCCCTTACCAGTACGAGGCAGGTTGACACTCATGCCACGCTCAAATTCACCTGATACGATACGGACAAAGGCAATACGGTCACGGTGACGAGGGTCCATGTTGGCTTGGATTTTAAAGACAAATCCTGAGAAATCCTTGTCGTACGGATCCACAACTTCACCGTCTGTTTTCTTGTGTCCATGTGGTTCTGGAGCAAACTTAAGGAAAGTCTCAAGGAAGGTCTGAACACCAAAGTTTGTCAAAGCTGAACCGAAGAAGACAGGTGTCAATTCTCCAGCAAGGATAGCTTCCTCTGAAAACTCATTTCCAGCTTCATTTAAAAGCTCAATATCATCCTTGACTTGCTCGTAGAAAGGATTGCTACCAAAAAGCTTGTCCCCATCTTCAAGACTAGCAAAACGTTCATCCCCTTTATAGAGCTCCAAGCGTTGGTTATAGAGGTCATACAAGCCTTCAAAAGCTTTCCCCATCCCGATCGGCCAATTCATAGGGTAGCTAGCAATGCCCAAGACTTCTTCCAACTCTTGCAAGAGGTCTAGTGGCTCACGACCGTCACGGTCTAGCTTGTTCATAAAGGTAAAGACTGGAATACCACGGTGTTTGACAACCTCAAACAACTTCTTAGTTTGGGCCTCGATACCCTTGGCAGAGTCCACGACCATGACCGCAGCATCCACCGCCATCAAGGTACGATAAGTATCTTCTGAAAAGTCCTCATGCCCTGGCGTGTCGAGGATATTCACACGCTTGCCATCGTAGTCAAATTGCATCACAGATGAAGTAACCGAAATCCCACGTTGTTTCTCGATATCCATCCAGTCAGACTTGGCAAAAGTCCCTGTTTTCTTTCCTTTTACGGTACCAGCTTCACGAATCTCACCCCCAAAGTAAAGCAACTGCTCAGTGATGGTTGTTTTCCCTGCGTCTGGGTGGGAGATGATGGCAAAGGTACGACGTTTCTTAATTTCTTCTTGAATATTCATAATTTCTCTTTCTTTGATTCTCTATTTTTCTTGTTTCGATAGCTAAGAATGATTTTTACATTGGATTTTACCATTCCTTTCAACACTCCATTATATCGGATTTTAGCATTTTTTTCAATTTCTATTTCTTTTCACTTCCCCCTCCCTTATTTATAGGAAAATATGGTAAAATAGAACAGACTAAAAATCATCATTTCACGAAAGGATGCAAGATGAAAATTACGCAAGAAGAGGTAACACACGTTGCCAATCTTTCAAAATTAAGATTCTCCGAAGAAGAAACTGCTGCCTTTGCGACTACCTTGTCTAAAATTGTTGACATGGTTGAGTTACTGGCCGAAGTTGACACAACTGGTGTTGCACCTACTACAACCATGGCTAACCGCAAGACTGTACTCCGCCCTGATGTGGCCGAAGAAGGAACAGACCGCGATCGCTTGTTTAAAAACGTACCTGAAAAAGACAACTACTATATCAAGGTACCAGCTATCCTAGACGATGGAGGAGATGCCTAATGACTTTCAACAATAAAACCATTGAAGACTTGCACAATCTCCTTGTCTCTAAGGAAATTTCTGCAACAGAATTAACCCAAGCAACGCTTGAAGATATCAAGTCTCGAGAGACAGCTATCAACGCTTTTGTCACCATCGCTGAGGAGCAAGCCCTTGCGCAAGCTAAGGCTATTGATGAAGCTGGAATTGATGCTGATAATGTCCTCTCAGGGATTCCATTGGCTGTTAAGGATAACATCTCTACAGACGGTATTCTCACAACTGCAGCCTCAAAAATGCTCTACAACTATGAGCCAATCTTTGACGCAACAGCCGTTGCCAATGCAAAAGCTAAAGGCATGATTGTTGTTGGGAAAACCAACATGGACGAATTTGCCATGGGTGGTTCAGGCGAAACTTCTCACTATGGTGCCACTAAAAATGCTTGGGACCAGACCAAGGTTCCTGGTGGTTCATCAAGTGGTTCTGCTTCAGCCGTAGCCTCAGGACAAGTCCGCTTGTCACTAGGTTCTGATACTGGTGGTTCTATCCGCCAACCTGCTGCCTTCAACGGAATCGTTGGTCTCAAACCAACCTACGGAACAGTTTCACGTTTCGGTCTCATTGCCTTTGGTAGCTCATTAGACCAAATCGGACCTTTCGCACCAACTGTTAAGGAAAATGCCCTCTTGCTCAACGCTATTGCCAGCGAAGACGCTAAAGACTCTACTTCTGCTCCTGTCCGAATCGCCGACTTTACTTCAAAAATCGGTCAAGACATCAAGGGCATGAAAATTGCTTTACCTAAGGAATATCTAGGCGAAGGGATTGACCCAGAGGTTAAGGAAACCATTCTGAATGCAGCCAAACACTTTGAAAAATTGGGTGCTATCGTCGAAGAAGTCAGCCTTCCTCACTCTAAATACGGAGTTGCCGTATACTACATCATCGCTTCATCAGAAGCTTCATCAAACTTGCAACGTTTTGATGGTATCCGTTACGGCTACCGCGCAGAAGATGCGACTAATCTTGATGAAATCTATGTAAACAGCCGTAGCCAAGGTTTCGGTGAAGAAGTGAAACGCCGTATCATGCTAGGTACTTTCAGCCTTTCATCAGGTTACTACGATGCCTACTATAAGAAGGCTGGACAGGTCCGTACCCTCATCATTCAAGATTTCGAAAAAGTCTTCGCGGATTACGACTTGATTTTGGGTCCAACTGCTCCAAGTGTTGCCTATGACTTGGATTCACTCAACCACGACCCAGTTGCCATGTACTTGGCTGACCTCTTGACCATCCCAGTCAACTTGGCAGGACTTCCAGGGATTTCGATTCCTGCTGGATTCTCTCAAGGTCTACCTGTCGGTCTGCAATTGATTGGTCCTAAGTATTCTGAGGAAACTATTTACCAAGCTGCTGCTGCTTTTGAGGCGACAACAGACTACCACAAACAACAACCCGTGATTTTTGGAGGTGATAACTAATGAACTTTGAAACAGTCATTGGACTTGAAGTCCACGTAGAGCTCAACACCAATTCAAAAATCTTCTCACCCACTTCTGCCCACTTTGGAAATGACCAAAATGCCAATACAAATGTGATTGACTGGTCTTTCCCAGGAGTTCTGCCAGTTCTCAATAAAGGTGTTGTCGATGCCGGTATCAAGGCTGCTCTTGCCCTCAACATGGACATCCATAAAAAGATGCACTTTGACCGCAAGAACTACTTCTACCCTGATAATCCTAAAGCCTACCAAATTTCTCAGTTTGATGAGCCAATCGGTTATAACGGCTGGATTGAAGTCAAGCTAGAAGACGGTACGACTAAGAAAATCGGTATCGAACGTGCCCACCTAGAAGAAGACGCTGGTAAAAACACCCACGGTACAGACGGCTACTCTTACGTTGACCTCAACCGCCAAGGGGTGCCATTGATTGAGATTGTATCTGAAGCTGACATGCGTTCTCCTGAAGAAGCCTATGCTTATCTAACAGCCCTCAAGGAAGTTATCCAGTACGCTGGTATTTCTGATGTTAAGATGGAAGAAGGTTCGATGCGTGTGGATGCCAATATCTCTCTTCGCCCTTATGGTCAAGAGAAATTCGGTACCAAGACAGAGTTGAAAAACCTCAACTCCTTCTCAAACGTTCGTAAAGGTCTTGAATACGAAGTTCAACGCCAGGCTGAAATTCTTCGCTCAGGTGGTCAAATTCGCCAAGAAACACGCCGTTACGATGAAGCTAACAAAGCAACCATCCTCATGCGTGTCAAGGAAGGGGCTGCAGACTACCGCTACTTCCCAGAACCAGACCTACCTCTCTTTGAAATTTCAGACGAGTGGATCGAGGAAATGCGGACAGAGTTGCCAGAGTTTCCAAAAGAACGCCGTGCGCGTTATGTATCTGACCTTGGTTTATCAGACTACGATGCTAGCCAGTTGACTGCAAACAAAGTCACTTCTGATTTCTTTGAAAAAGCTGTGGCTCTCGGTGGCGATGCTAAACAAGTTTCTAACTGGCTTCAAGGAGAAGTCGCTCAATTCTTGAATGCTGAAGGCAAGACACTGGAACAAATCGAGTTGACACCAGAAAACTTGGTTGAAATGATTGCCATCATCGAAGACGGAACTATCTCATCTAAGATTGCCAAAAAAGTCTTTGTCCACCTAGCTAAAAATGGCGGTGGCGCGCGTGAATACGTGGAAAAAGCAGGCATGGTTCAAATCTCAGATTCTGAAATCCTGATCCCAATCATCCACCAAGTCTTTGCCGATAACGAAGCTGCTGTTGCCGACTTCAAGTCAGGCAAACGTAACGCAGACAAGGCCTTCACAGGATTCCTTATGAAAGCAACCAAAGGCCAAGCCAACCCACAAGTTGCCCTTAAACTACTTGCACAGGAATTAGCGAAGTTGAAAGAAGATTAATATGTAAAAGAAACCAGCCCTGAGGTTGGTTTTTTTCTCCCCTACCATCTCCCAATAACTATTTTGGCTTTATTTCCAGAAGATTTTATGGTAAAATGAAGAGTAATAATATTTATTAAAGAGGTAAAAACATGATTGAAGCAAGCAAATTGAAAGCTGGTATGACATTTGAAACTGCAGACGGAAAATTGATCCGCGTTTTGGAAGCTAGCCACCACAAACCAGGTAAAGGAAACACGATCATGCGTATGAAATTGCGTGATGTCCGTACTGGTTCTACATTTGATACAAGCTACCGTCCAGAAGAAAAATTCGAACAAGCTATTATCGAAACTGTTCCAGCTCAATACTTGTATAAAATGGATGAAACTGCCTACTTCATGAACACTGAAACTTACGACCAATACGAAATCCCAGTCGTAAACGTTGAAAATGAATTGCTTTACATCCTTGAAAACTCTGATGTGAAAATCCAATTCTACGGAACTGAAGTAATCGGTGTAACTGTACCAACTACTGTTGAATTGACAGTCGCTGAAACACAACCATCTATCAAAGGTGCTACTGTTACAGGTTCTGGTAAACCAGCAACTATGGAAACTGGACTTGTTGTCAACGTTCCTGACTTCATCGAAGCTGGACAAAAATTGATCATCAACACTGCAGAAGGAACTTACGTTTCTCGTGCCTAATCTCTAGAAAGAGGTCATTCTATGGGAATTGAAGAACAATTTGGCGAAATCGTTATCGCTCCACGTGTACTTGAAAAAATCATTGCCATCGCAACTGCTAAAGTTGATGGTGTCCACTCATTTTCAAATAAATCCGTATCTGATACCCTATCAAAACTCTCTCTTGGTCGCGGCGTCTACTTAAAAGAAAGCAATGAAGAGCTAACTGCTGACATCTACCTCTACCTTGAGTACGGTGTGAAAGTACCAAAAGTGGCTCTTGCTATTCAAAAAGCAGTCAAAGATGCTGTCCGAGATATGGCTGATGTGGAACTTGCTGCTGTCAACATCCATGTTGCAGGAATCGTTCCAGATAAAACACCAAAACCTGAGTTGAAAGATTTATTTAACGAGGACTTCCTCAATGACTAGTCCATTATTAGAATCTAGACGTGAACTTCGTAAATGTGCTTTTCAAGCTCTTATGAGCCTTGAATTCGGTACAGATATGGAAACAGCTTGTCTCTTTGCCTACACGCATGACCGTGAAGATGCAGATGTGCAAATCCCTGCCTTTCTTCTAAACTTGGTTTCTGGTGTTCAAGCTCAGAAAGACGAGTTGGATAAACAAATCAACCAGCACCTCAAGTCAGGCTGGACAGTTGAACGCTTGACCTTGGTCGAAAAAAACTTACTACGCTTAGGTATCTTTGAAATCACATCATTTGATACACCTCAGCTAGTAGCAGTCAATGAAGCCATTGAACTCGCTAAGAATTTTTCAGATCAAAAATCAGCCCGCTTTATCAACGGACTGCTCAGTCAATTCGTAACTGAAGAAAATGAATAATCGAAAAGGTGTTTGGTCTTCCAAGCACTTTTTTACTTTCCCCTCTGCACAGAGTAAGAACCACATAAAAACTAGAACTGGCAGTCAGTTCTAGTTTTTGCGTATTCTAAAGAATTATACTCAATGAAAATCAAAGAGCAAACTAGGAAGCTAGCCGTAGGCAGTACTTGAGTACGGCAAGGCGAAGCTGACGTGGTTTGAATTTGATTTTCGAAGAGTATTAGTATTTTCTAAACCGTTGATAGCGCTCTTCCAACAACTCTTCTAGCGGTTTTTGTGAAAGTAGAGCTAGCTCAGCTTGGAGTTCTTTTTTAACATTCTTAATCAGTTCTTTACTAGAAAGTCCTGCTTCAGAAATCACCTTGTCCACCACGTCCATTTCTAACAGTTCATGCGAAGTGATTTTCATCAGTTCTGCCGCTTCCATGGCACGACTGCCGTCCTTCCATAGAATGGAAGCAAAGCCTTCTGGACTGAGAATGGCATAGATAGAATTTTCCAGCATCCAGACACGGTCTGCGACTGCCAAAGCCAGAGCACCACCTGAACCACCTTCACCGATAATGATAGCAATAATAGGAACTTTCAGGTCACTCATTTCCATGAGATTGCGAGCAATAGCTTCTCCCTGTCCACGTTCTTCCGCGCCGACACCAGGATAGGCACCTGCTGTATTGATAAAGGTCACAACTGGACGACCAAACTTTTCAGCCTGTTTCATCAAACGTAGTGCCTTGCGGTAGCCTTCTGGATGCGGTTGACCAAAATTCCGCTTGAGGTTATCTTGTAAACTCTTGCCTTTTTGGATACCAACCACTGTTACAGCTTGATCACCAAGCCAGCCAATACCACCAACAACTGCACCATCATCACGAAAAGAACGGTCACCGTGTAATTGGATAAAGTCATCAAAAATGCCTGTCGCAAAGTCCAAGGTTGTCAAGCGACTCTGCTCACGCGCTTCTCTGACTATTTTTGCAATATTCATCTAGGACCCCCTCCGTGCAATCTGACTAGGCTAGCAATGGTATCTGGCAAGTCTCTTCTTTTGACAATAGCATCCACAAAGCCATGTTCCAATAGGAATTCTGCCTTTTGGAAATCCTCAGGCAAGCTTTCACGAACCGTATTTTCAATGACACGACGCCCAGCAAAACCGACCAAGCTCTGTGGTTCAGCCAGAATAATATCGCCTTCCATAGCGAAAGAAGCTGTCACACCACCTGTCGTTGGATCTGTCAAAATGGTCAGGTAAAAGAGACCTGCATTTGAATGGCGTTTAACTGCTGCAGAAATCTTAGCCATCTGCATGAGACTCATGATTCCTTCCTGCATACGGGCTCCACCAGAGGCTGTGAAGAGGATAACTGGCAATTTTTCAACAGTCGCATACTCAAACAAGCGAGTGATTTTTTCCCCTACAACCGTACCCATAGAAGCCATGATAAAGTTGGAATCCATAATCCCAAGAGCCACAGTCTGACCCTTAATAAGAGCAGTTCCTGTCACAACGGCTTCATCCAGCCCTGTTTTTTCACGCATAGTTGCTAGTTTCTTTTGATAACCAGGGAAATGCAAGGGATCCTTGCTTTCAATCCCTGTAAACAATTCCTTGAAGGTTCCCATATCAATCGTCAAAGCCAAGCGTTCTTGAGCAGAAATACGAAAAGTGTAGCTACAGTGCGGACAGATACGCTCACTTCCCAGATCCTTCTGATAAATGGTATACTTACAGCCTGGACACTGGGAGAATAATTCATCTGGAACCTCTGGCTTAGCTTGAGGTTTTTCCCTAACCGAACGATTGGGATTGATTCGAATATACTTATCTTTTTTACTAAATAGAGCCATTAATTCCCCTTTTCGGTTTAAACTCTTGAAGTCATTTTATTCTTTTTCTTGATATTTGGGTAAGAAGGTTTCCATCAAGAAGGAAGTATCGTAATCTCCAGCAATGACATTGCGATCTGAAATGAGGTCAAGCTGGAAATCTGCATTGGTCTGCACCCCTTCAATCTCTAATTCATAGAGGGCACGTTGCATTTTCATCAAGGCATCAAAACGATTTTCACCGTGAACGATGATTTTGGCAATCATACTATCATAATAAGGCGGAATGGTATAACCTGGATAAACTGCTGAATCCACGCGCAAGCCAACTCCTCCACTTGGAAGATAGAGATTGGTGATCTTACCTGGACTTGGAGCAAAGTTAAAGGCTGGATTTTCTGCATTGATACGACACTCGATGGCATGACCGCGTAGGACAATATCTTCTTGCTTAACAGACAGGGGCTGACCTGCTGCAATGCGAATCTGTTCCTTAACGATGTCAACACCTGAAACAAACTCTGTTACTGGATGCTCTACCTGAACACGTGTATTCATTTCCATGAAATAGAAATTGCCACTGGCTTCATCAAGAAGAAACTCAATGGTCCCTGCATTTTCATAGCCAACAGACTCTGCAGCTCGAACAGCTGCAGCACCGATTTCATGGCGCAACGTTTTTCCGATTGCAATCGAAGGGCTTTCTTCTAAAACCTTTTGGTTATTCCGTTGAAGAGAGCAATCCCGTTCCCCCAAGTGAATTACATGTCCATGCTCATCTCCTAGGATTTGAACCTCGATGTGACGAGCTGGATAGATGACCCGTTCTATATACATGGCACCATTGCCATAGTTGGCCTTGGCCTCACTAGAGGCAGTTTCAAAGGCTGAAACGAGGTCCTCTGGTTTTTCAACCTTACGAATCCCTTTACCACCTCCACCTGCTGAAGCCTTGAGCATGACAGGGTAGCCGATTTTTTCAGCAACAATCAAAGCTTCCTCAGAGTTATGCACTTCTCCATCTGAACCTGGAATGACAGGCACACCTGCTTTTATCATCTGAGCACGCGCATTGATTTTGTCTCCCATCATATCCATGACATGACCAGATGGGCCGATAAACTTAATCCCCACCTCTTCACACATGGTTGCAAATTTGGAATTTTCACTGAGAAATCCGAAACCTGGGTGAATGGCTTCTGCCTCAGTCAAGACTGCAGCTGATAGAACCGCATTGATATTAAGATAAGACTCTGTTACCTTGCCCGGACCGATACAAACTGCTTCATCTGCCAAAAGCGTATGAAGGGCTTCCTTATCAGCAGTTGAATAAACCGCCACCGTCACAATCCCCAATTCACGCGCAGCACGGATAATACGAACTGCAATTTCACCACGATTGGCAATTAAAATTTTTCGAAACATGGAGAACCTCCTTAGTTCCCAATTGCAAAGGTAAGAGTACCACTGGCCGCAAGCTTGCCATCCACTTCAGCCTTTGCTTCAACCACGGCAATGCTACCGCGACGTTTTACAAAAGTCGCTGTCATAACCAATTGATCGCCTGGCACAACTTGCTTCTTAAATTTAACCTTGTCCATACCAGCATAAAAGACCAGTTTACCTTTATTTTCAGGTTTTGATAACTCCAAGACACCAGCTGTTTGCGCCAAGGCTTCCATAATCAGAACACCTGGCATAACTGGGTATTGAGGAAAGTGGCCGTTAAAGAAAAGCTCATTGATGGTCACATTTTTGATGGCAACAATAGTGTCCTCGCTCACTTCCAAGACACGGTCTACTAGGAGCATAGGATAACGGTGGGGAAGGGCTTCTTTGATTCCTTGAATATCGATCATTTGATACGTACCAATCCTTTACCAAACTCAACCATTTCTTCGTTAGAAACGAGAATTTCCGTTACCACACCATCCTTAGGAGCTGGGATTTCATTCATGACTTTCATGGCTTCGATAATGAGCAATGTTTGACCTTTTTTAACACTATCACCAACTGTTACAAAGGCAGGTTTATCTGGACCAGCAGCCAAGTAAGCCACCCCAACAAGTGGGCTCTCTACAAGATCTCCCTCAGCAACTACACTTGCTTCAGCTGGCACCGAAGTTTCTTCCACTACAGTTTCTGCTGGAGCAGATGTAGGAGCTACTGGACCCGGTGTTGCTAGAACGGGTGCTGGAACGACTTGAGGTACAGCTTCAGACACCAGTCTCGCTTCATTCTTGCTAAACTCCAACTCATCCGTCCCATTCTTATAAGAAAATTCTCTCAAACTTGATTGGTCAAATTGAGCCATCAAGTCTTTAATATCGTTTAAATTCATACTTATTTATTCTCCCAACGTTTGAAAGCAAGAACTGCATTGTGGCCACCAAAGCCAAAAGTATTTGAAATAGCGTATGGAATTTCTTGCTCCAAGCCTTGTCCATAAACAACATTGGCTTCGATATAATCTGATACTTCACTTGTTCCAGCTGTCATTGGTACAAAGTTATGACGCATAGCCTCGATGGTGACGATAGCTTCTACTGCACCCGCAGCCCCCAGCAAATGTCCTGTGAAAGACTTGGTTGATGATACAGGTACTTCCTTACCAAGAACAGCTACGATAGCACCACTTTCTCCTTTTTCATTAGCAGGAGTTGACGTTCCGTGAGCATTGACATAGGCTACTTGTTCTGGAGAAATCTCAGCTTCTTCCAAGGCTAGTTTGATGGCCTTGATAGCTCCCTGACCTTCTGGATGTGGTGAAGTCATATGGTAGGCATCACAGGTATTTCCGTAACCAACCACTTCAGCAAGGATAGTAGCCCCACGTTTTTCAGCATGTTCAAGACTTTCAAGAACCAACATCCCTGAACCTTCTCCCATGACAAAACCATTTCTGTCCTTATCAAATGGGATAGAAGCACGAGCTGGATCCTCTGTAGTAGAGAGAGCTGTCAAGGCTTGGAAACCTGCAATAGCAAAAGGGGTAATAGAAGCTTCTGAACCACCTACCAACATAACATCTTGGAAACCAAATTTAATCGAGCGGAAGGCATCCCCAATCGCGTCATTTGATGAAGCGCAGGCAGTATTGATAGATTTACAAACACCGTTTGCTCCAAAACGCATAGCAACATTTCCTGAAGCCATATTTGGCAAGGCTTTTGGAAGAGTCAATGGTTTCACACGTTTTGGCCCTTTTTCGTTGAGACGAAGCACTTGATCTTCAATTTCCTTGATTCCACCAATACCAGAGGCAACGATAACACCAAAACGATCCTTGTCAAGAGCCTCTACATCCAAATTAGCATGGTTGACAGCTTCTTGGGCTGCATACAAGGCATATAAAGAATAGTTATCGAAACGATTGGTATCTTTCTTCACAAAGTATTTATCAAAAGGAAAATCTTGG
Source organism: Streptococcus sp. 1032 (assembly GCF_013277015.1). Classification (NCBI taxonomy): domain Bacteria; kingdom Bacillati; phylum Bacillota; class Bacilli; order Lactobacillales; family Streptococcaceae; genus Streptococcus; species Streptococcus sp. 1032. Next base: position 52,221 of record NZ_VMMD01000012.1, read on the forward strand.
ATTTCTGCTGCATTATGCACATCAAAGTCACTATGATCAAATTTTGTAATTTGACCAATTCCGATTTTTCCAGTTGTCAAACTATTCCAAAATTCTTCTGGTGTATTTCCGATTGGAGATGTCACTCCATAACCTGTTACTACTACACGATTTAGTTTCATCTTTTTTACCTCTAGCTTCTGCTACATACTGAGGCCACCATCAATGGCAACCACTTGACCAGTTAGATAATCTTGGCCTGCTAAAAATACTGTCAAATCTGCAACCTGTTCTGCCTGCCCAAATGCTTTCATAGGAATTTGCGCTAGCATGGCATCTTTTACCTTGTCTGATAGAACAGCTGTCATATCGGACTCAATCATTCCAGGTGCAATAGCATTAACCCTGATATTGCGATTGGCCACTTCACGCGCCACAGACTTGGTAAAACCAATCAAGCCAGCCTTAGAAGCAGCATAGTTAGCTTGACCGATATTTCCCATCAAACCAACAACACTAGACATATTAATGATAGCACCTTCTCTGGCTTTTATCATCGGTTTCAAGACTGATTGTGTCATGTTAAAGGCACCAGTCAGATTCACTTTAAGCACTTTTTCAAAATCTGCTTCTGTCATCTTGAGCATCAGGGTATCTTGGGTAATCCCTGCATTGTTGACCAAAACATCTACTGAACCCAGCTCTACAATAGCTTGATCAACCATACGCTTAGCGTCTGCAAAATCTGACACGTCTCCTGATATAGGAACCACCTTGACACCATAGTCTGCAAACTCAGCGAGCAATTCTTCTGAAATGGCACCACGACTGTTTAAAACAATGTTGGCTCCTGCTTGAGCAAACTTGTGGGCAATGGCAAGACCAATACCACGACTCGAACCTGTAATAAAGATATTTTTATTTTTTAGTTGCATTCTTTTCTCCTGTTTCCTCTTATATTTGTGGGAGAAGGGATTACTCGTTTTCTAGCAAGGCTTCCAAACTCGCCTGATCTTCAACATTAGCTAGTTTAGCCGTTTTATCAATTTTTTTGACAAAGCCTGACAAGACTTTCCCCGGTCCAATCTCGATAAAGTTGGTTACTCCTGCTTCTTGCATAACTGCAATACTTTCATAAAAACGAACTGGTTCCTTGACCTGACGCGTCAAGAGTTGAGCAATGTCTTCTTTTTTCATAACTGTAGCTTCTGTATTGCCGACTAGGGGACAAGTGAAATCTGAAAAACTTACCTGAGCTAGAGTTTCAGCTAGTTTCTGACTAGCAGGCTCAAGGAGAGCGGTATGAAAGGGACCTGAAACCTTGAGAGGAATCAAGCGTTTAGCTCCTGCTTCCTGCAAGAGTTCAACAGCTCGGTCAACTGCAACCACTTCTCCACCAATCACAATTTGTGCAGGTGTATTATAGTTGGCTGGAGTAACCACTCCAAGTTCAGAAGCTTTTTGACAGGCTTCTTCAATGACCTCTACTGGCGTATTGAGAACTGCTACCATCTTTCCAGAACCAGCAGGAACTGCTTCTTCCATATAGGCGCCACGCTTAGCGATTAAGGCTACCGCATCTTCAAAATCCAAGGCGCCACTGGCCACCAAGGCAGAATATTCTCCAAGGGACAAACCAGCAACCATATCAGGCTGATAGCCCTTTTCTTGCAATAAACGGTAGATAGCAACCGAAGTCGCTAGAATAGCTGGTTGCGTATAGCGGGTCTGATTGAGTTTTTCTTCTTCTGTATCGATGAGATGACGCAAATCATAACCAAGAACCTGACTGGCTTGATCAATCGTTTCTTTGACAATCGGATACTGATCATAGAGATCCCGTCCCATCCCTAGATACTGGGCACCTTGACCAGCAAATAAAAAGGCTGTTTTAGTCATTTCTTACAACTCCTGCCCAACGAGAGGCTTCTTCTTGTATTTTCTTAGCTGCTCCATAGTACAAATCTTTTAGGATTTCTTCAACGGTTTCTTCTTTGGAAACAAGGCCTGCGATTTGACCTGCCATAACAGAGCCACCATCCACATCACCGTGAACAACTGCTTTGGCTAGGGCACCTGCTCCCATTTGTTCAAAAATTTCCAAATCAGGATTTTCTTGTTTAAAGGCATCTTTTTCAGCTTTTTCAAAATCACGAGTCAACTGATTTTTAATTGCACGAACAGCATGTCCAAAGTGTTGAGCTGAAATCGTAGTATCAATATCTCTAGCTTTTAAAATCTTGGCCTTGTAATTTGGATGGGCATTAGACTCTTTTGCAACGACAAAACGAGTTCCAACCTGAACAGCCTCTGCACCTAGCATAAAGCCAGCCGCAGCACCTTCACCATCCGCAATCCCTCCTGCCGCAATAACAGGGATAGATACAGCTGCCGCCACTTGACGCACCAAGGTCATGGTTGTTAATTTACCGATATGCCCCCCAGCTTCCATTCCTTCTGCGATAACAGCGTCCGCACCAATTTTTTCCATGCGTTTAGCTAGGGCAACGCTTGGTACAACAGGAATAACTGTAATCCCTGCTTCGTGAAAGCGTTCCATGTATTTACCAGGATTTCCTGCCCCTGTTGTAACCACTTTGACGCCTTCCTCGATAACGAGATCTACAATATCTTCCACAAAGGGAGACAAGAGCATGATGTTGACACCAAAGGGTTTATCCGTCAATGATTTAATCTTATCAATATTAGCCTTGACAACTTCTTTCGGGGCATTTCCCCCACCGATAATGCCTAGTCCCCCAGCCTTGGAAACAGCCCCTGCCAGATCACCATCAGCAACCCAAGCCATTCCTCCTTGGAAAATAGGATACTCAATATTCAATAATTCTGTAATACGCGTTTTCATAGTGCCTCCATCGTTTCTTGCTTACGTAATAGTTCGATACTGTCATAATTTGAAAATCAAACTATTGCCTAAACAAGAGGGAGCGGGTTTCCCTACTCCTTCTATCTTATATTCTTCTTATTTTGTTTGCTCTTCAACATAGGCAACCAAGTCACCAACTGTTTTCAAGTCATCTTCTGCTTCGATTTGGATATCAAAAGCATCTTCGATTTCTGAGATTACTTGGAACAAGTCCAATGAATCTGCGTCCAAATCATCAAAAGTTGATTCAAGTGTTACTTCTGATGCGTCTTTTCCAAGTTCTTCAACGATAATTTCTTGTACTTTTTCAAATACTGCCATGATAGGACTCCTTTAAAATAAATAGTTTTTTATAACAATGTGTTCACCACATGATTACCTAAATTGTAAGAATGAGCGTGCCCCAGGTCAAGCCTCCACCGAAGCCTGATAGCAGAACAGTCTGGCTACCATCTAAATGGATAAGACCATGTTCTACACACTCTGAAAGTAAAATCGGGATACTGGCTGCACTGGTATTGCCATATTCCATCATATTGGCTGGAAGTTTAGCTCGGTCGACACCGATTTTTCTAGCCATCTTATCCAAAATACGGTCATTGGCTTGATGCAGTAGCAGATAATCCAAGTTTGTCGCCTCTATAGGAGATTCATCAATAGTCTGCTTGATAGACTTGGCTACATCCCGAATGGCAAAATCAAAAACTGCGCGTCCATCCATCTTCAAAAATGAATCTGCATTTTCTTGATCTGAAAATGGAGAATGCAGACCTGAATGTCCGTAAGTCAGACACTCGCTACGACTTCCATCGCTATTGAGACTCTCCGCTAGGAAATGTTGCTTATCGCTAGCTTCTAACAAGACGCCACCAGCACCATCTCCAAACAACACAGCTGTTGATCGGTCTGACCAATCGACTGCCTTAGAGAGGGTTTCACTACCAATCACCAAGCCTTTTTGAAAGCGACCGGAAGCGATAAACTTTTCAGCAGTTGAAAGAGCAAATACAAATCCACTGCAGGCCGCGGTTAGGTCAAAAGCAAAGGCTTTTTTTGCACTAATATTAGCTTGAACACGAGCAGCTGTAGAGGGCATCATCGAATCTGGAGTAATGGTAGCTAGGATGATAAAATCCAGTTCCTCTCCTATTATTCCAGCTTTTGCCATCAGTTTCTTAGCAACTTCCGTAGCCAAATCACTGGTAGATTCTGTTCTTGAAATATGCCTTTGTCGTATTCCCGTCCGACTTGAAATCCACTCATCATTGGTATCCATAATCTGAGCCAAGTCGTGATTTGTAACCACTTGCTCTGGCACATAATGAGCAACCTGGCTTATTTTTGCAAAAGCCATTATTTCAAATCCTCCAAAAATTGATAAAGATTGGTCAAACCTTTGCTCATAACATCAATTTCTTCCTTACTCATACCATCAATGATTTTTTCAACCATGGCCTTGTGGAAGCGTCTATGCAGCCTATGAACCAAGCGACCCTTCTTTGTCAAATGTAGATGAACCACACGACGATCCTGCTCTGAGCGAATGCGTTCAATGTAACCCTTGCGTTCGAGATTATTCAAACTAGTCGTAACGGTCCCAAGAGTCACCATCAACTCTTTTGACACTTGACTTGGTGTCACGTCTGGGAATTTCCCAATCACATCAATCGTATGCATTTCTTTGATGGAGATATCCTTGAAACGACTACCTCTCAAGCTCACTTCCTCAATGACAAGGACATTGTTAAATATAGATGTTAAATATTCATTAATTCGTTGGTAGTCCATTTTTCATATCCCTCCTTCTCAAAAAAACTTTTACAATCAAAACATTTGACAAGAGAATTATATCAAAGTTCAAAGAATGATGCAAGTATTTTTTTATTTTCCTGTAAATTTAGGCCGTCTTCTCTCCGAATGAGCCCGAACTCCCTCTTTGAAATCCTCTGTTTGAGCTAAGGATTCCTGTAGATTCAGTTCTAAAGTAGCGTAATCCTGCCAGTCTTTAAATTGGCTCTCCCAAACCAACTTCTTAATGGCAGCATAGGAATTACTTGAACCACGTCTTAATTTTTTAAGAAGCTGTTCTCTCGTCTTTTCAAGTTTATCAGCTTCGGAAACACGGTAAACTAGCCCCCACTCCAGAGCTTTTTCTGCGGTCAAAGCCTCTCCTGTCATAGCTAATTGAGCAGCACGCGTCACACCGATACTGCGGCTCAAGAGATGAATCCCACCTGCATCTGGAGCCAAGCCGACGCCAACAAAGGCTTGGATAAACTTAGCCTTATCCGTCGCCAAACAGAAATCTGCCGCAACAGCCATATTCGCTGCGGCACCTGCAACAGCACCGTCAACTTCCATTAAAACAGGTTTAGCTATTTGCTTGATTTTATAGGAAATAGTATTGACCAATTCTGCGATTTTCGTCAATGATGGAATATCATCCTCATCCACTGCCCGCTTCATCTCTACCAAATCTCCCCCAACTGAGAAGACTTTGCCATTGGCATTGATTAAGATAAAATGCACAGCTGGATCCTCTTCTGCTAAAGTCAGCGCTTCTAAAATCTCCTCACACATGGGAATATGAAAACCATTTGCGACCTCAGGACGGTTCAAGGTAAGGATTGCCAAATCCTCTTCAAGCTGATAAATAATGTGTTCCATCTGGACTCCTTTTTATTTTATAAGCAGTTTATACTCTTCGAAAATCTCTTCAAACCACGTCAGCTTCGCCTTGCCGTAGGTATGGTTACTGACTTCG